>PIVL01000350.1 GCA_003354145.1 Paracoccaceae bacterium | reverse complement strand
GTGCAGACCTCGACCCGCTATTTCGCCCTGTCATGGATGCCCACGCCCGAGGTATTCATGGCCACAGTTCGCGCCCATTGGGGCATCGAAAACGCTCTACATTGGCAGCTTGATGTTTCGTTCCGGGAAGACGCCGCGCGCAACCGAAAGGACAACGGCCCGGCCAACATCGCCATCCTGCGCCGTCGCGCCCTCGACATCGCCCGTCGCGACACTTCAAAGGGTTCGCTCTCGATCAAACTGAAGCGGGCGGGATGGGATGACACGTTTCTTCTTAGCCTTCTCAATCAGTTAGACGGCTCATAGGCCATATGCGATTGCCCTGGCCATGATTTTGGCATTTTGGGTGTTGGTCAAGGTGGTTGGTTTTTCCTTTCTGCGCATGCTGTCGCCTTTGAGCTCAATCCTGTGCGCATTGTGGATGATACGATCCAGTATGGCATCGGCGATCATGGGCTCGCCGATCATTTCGTGCCAGCCGGATACGGGGAGTTGGGCGGTAATCATGGTTGATTTACGCTGGTATCGTTCTTCAAAGATTTCCAGAAGATCGAGGCGCTGCTGATCGGTCAGACTGTGCGTGCCCCATTCATCCAGAATCAGCAGCTGCACCCGGGCGAGTTTATCGACGAGGCGCGGGAACCGTCCGTCCAGGCGAGCCATGGCCATATCCTCAAAGAGCCGTGGCATCCGCATATAGGCGACGGAATGGTCCAGCCGGGCGGCCTGATGGCCGAAGGCGCAGCCCAGCCATGTTTTTCCGGTTCCTGTTTGCCCGGTCAGGATAAGGTTCTCATGCACTGCCTGGCAGTGGTTTGCTTGCAAACCACGAGAAGGGCCTTGAGCCAGTCACCCTGTGCCAGGGCGAGGATGTTGCGCCGGTCGAGCCCGCGCGGGGCGGCAAAGTCGATGTCTTCTATGCAGGCGTTTGGAAAGCGCAGTTTTGCGGTGCGCAGACGATTGGCAAATCGTTTGTCCGCACGCGTGCTTGCTTCGCGTTCCAGCATGAGGGCCAGCCATTCATCGCGGCTCAGCGCCGCATTCGGATCCTGTTCGGCCAGGTCGCGCCAGGCGCAGGCCATGCCCGTCAGGCCGAGGGTATTGAGTTGTTCAAGAGTTGGATGTGTCAGCATGTTCACTGTCCTTGTTAGGGTTACTGATAATAGGCGCGGCCACGAATGTTGTCGTGTGCCGGGGTGGGATTGGGAGGTGCTGGGGCGGCGGCCACTCTGTCCAGCCCCGAGGAAAGGATGGACCTGACCGAGCTGTAACTGACTGTGTTGTTGCTCAGTGCCCGCTCACAGGCGGCCTCAAGGCGTTCGGGACCATATTTGCGGTTCAGGCTGAGGATCCCGAGGGCAGAACGATACCCCTGTTCCGGGTGTGGTCTGTCGCGCATCAGCCGTTCGACAAGAACGGCGGCGTGGTATCCGGTTCTTGCAGCTCTGTGGATCAACCCTTCCGGGGTCATGCCAGCATGGCGCTGATGAGCCTTGGGCATATGTTCCCTGACGGTGACATGCCCACCCCTCTGGCCGCGCCGGGTATGCAGGGCAACACGCTGATGTTGATGGAATATCTCGACCATACGGTGGCTCAGGCGGACATCGACCATCCGCCCGATCAGACTATGCGGCACCGAATAGAAGGAATGGTTTACCTCAATGTGATAGTCAGGATGGACTTTGGCGCGTTTCCATTCTGCGTATTCAAAAGGCTGGTCCGGCAAGGGCCCAAGGGCCGTCCGTTCAATTTGCTCAAACAGATCCCTGCGGGATTTGCCGATATGGCGCATCGGGCGGGCATTGAGGTCTTCCAGCAGTTCGGCGATGGCTACGTTCAGAGCCTCAATCGAGAAGAAGCGCCCCCTCTC
Source organism: Paracoccaceae bacterium (assembly GCA_003354145.1). Lineage (GTDB taxonomy): Bacteria > Pseudomonadota > Alphaproteobacteria > Rhodobacterales > Rhodobacteraceae > NORP181. Next base: position 2,497 of record PIVL01000350.1, on the reverse strand, counting down.
GGCGATGCTTGCATCGCCTGCCGGTCAACGGATTGCGCAGCCGTGCCAGAATCCAGCGCTCGACGATCAGAACCGCCCCTTCAACCTTGCCCTTATCGCGTGGTTTGCGTGGCCGGGTCGGCAGTACGGTTGTGTCATAATGCTCGGCCATAGCTTCAAAGGTCGGATTCACGGTCGGTTCAAACCAGAGCGGCTTGATAACCCCGGCCTTGAGATTGTCGCAGACAATTGCTCTGGGCACGCCGCCGAAAAAGGCCAGCGCCCGGCGCTGGGCCTCTATCCAGTCCGGAAGCTTCTGAGTCAGGCTCGCCCAGGCAAAGGTAAAAGAAGTGGCCCCCAGGACAGCGACAAAGATCTGGGCAGTGTGAACCTCGCCAGTACTGGGGTCCGTGACCGGGATCGTATGTCCGGCATAGTCGGTTTGCATCACTGCACCAGCCTCATGCCGATTGCGGAAACTGGCACTGGTCCGCTTCTGAAATCGATTAAACTGACCGCAAAACCATGTATAGCCATAGCCCTCCGGATGTGCGGATCGATATTCCTGCCACAACAGCGTCAGCGTCACTCCCTTGCGCTTCATCTCTGCGGCAACATAAGCCCAGTCCGGCTGGCAGCTATCACGCGGTGGTCGCCCCGCGCGCTGAAACAGGGCGCGGCCAAGAACAGAATCGTCATCGCTGCCAGCAGGAAGAGGCCAGCAAGCCAGCCCCGCCTCACGTGCTCGCAGCAGGTATGTTGCCACTGTCGTCTTGCTCAAATTCAGCCGGTCCGAAACAGCCCGAACCGAAAGGCCCTGATCAAAGGTCAGTCTCAATATGGATCGTATATCCCGCATGGTCACTCGTCTCGCTTGTTTGCGCCTTGGCATCCGTCCCTCCGGTCTGTGAAAAGCCAGAAGGGTGCCGTAGCGTGGCGAGAAAAGGCCAACGTAAAACCCCAGAGCATGCTGTCCGGGAATTACTGAAATCGCTGTCCCGTAATTACTGAAATCCGTGTCCGCTAATTACTGAAAACCTTGTCCGCTAATTTGTGAAACCCTTGTCCGCTAATTTGTGAAACCCTTGTCCGCTAATTTGTGAAACCCGCAGGGCTGGGTCTTCGATCGTCTGGGGGCTTATCGCGATGCTTGCGGTCATTATTTTTGAAAAGATCAGGAGGTTCTGAGCAATGACCCCTGCCCGACCATATACACCGGAATCACTTGCTGAACGATGGGGGTGCTCTGGTGAAACAATTCGCGCCATGATTAGGCGCGGGGATCTGCCAGCGTTTCGAGTCGGCGGAAAGCTGTTACGCATTGCCAGGACGACGGTGGAGGAACACGAATGCGGGACTATAGAATCGGACGGCTCAAAGGACGATTTGTCGTCATGTGGAACGAAGCTAACGGACGCCGCCGCCGTTACCGCCTTACGGCACACACGGCAAAAGAAGCCGAGCGCGAAGCCCGCGACTTAATCCTGCGCATATCTGCGCCACCCGCAGGAATGACCGTTGCCCAGATTTGGGACGCATACCAAGCCGAAATGGGGGAGCGCAGACAAGCCCGTAAACTTGCCCAAACCGGCAAGAATGTATTGCCAGAATTGGGGCACCTGTCCGTTGAGCAAATCACCACTGCCGATTGTCGCGCATACACCAAGCAACGCCGCGAAGCCGGTCGCAAAGACGCAACAATCCGCACAGAACTAGGATGTCTCCGCTCGGCCCTGTTAAGGGCACATAAAGCGAAGCTAATCCACCAAGCCCCCACAATTGAATTGCCACCGACACCGCCTCCCCGTTAGCGATACTTGACGCGAAACGAGGTAGACGCACTACTGGCCTCGGCTATTGACCCGCAAGTAAGACTTGCCGTGCTGTTAATGCTGACCACCGCAGGGCGCACAGGCGCTATCCTGGAACTAACATGGGACCGCGTTGATTTTGACCTCCGCATTATCAAACTGGCCACCAACGACATAGGGCCACGCAAAGGCCGCGCAACCGTGCCAATCAATGACACCCTTATGGCCGCGCTACAGGACTCCCAAGCAGCCGCCCTGAGTCGCTTTGTGGTGGAATGGGGTGGAAGGCCCGTGAAGTCTATCAAGACAGGGTTCAATGCCGCCGTGGCGCGGGCCGGTATAGAGCATTGCACACCGCATGATCTGCGGAGAACGGCTGGCCGTTTCATGGCTGAGAACGGAGTGCCTATCGAAGAAATCGCAAGTTATCTTGGACACACGAATCCGAATACTACTAGATCGACATACAGTCAATTCTCGCCCGACTATCTACGCCGTGCAGCGGGATCGCTTGAGTTTGGCAAACCTCGTTTGGTTCAACGAACCAGAAGGCTAACCCCTGAATAGCATGTAAGTCTTTGATTTTTCTGGCGACCCCGACAGGATTCGAACCTGTAACCTGCCCCTTAGGAGGGGGCTGCTCTATCCAGTTGAGCCACGGGGTCGCGTTGCTACACTTTCGCGTCATCCACAGCAACATTGCACGC
>PIVL01000052.1 GCA_003354145.1 Paracoccaceae bacterium | reverse complement strand
GGACACGTCCAATCCAACATAATATGCCATAGTCGTTCTCCTCAGTGGCTGCTTCATTGAGGCCAGCATACTGGACCTCGTCTGCCCAAGGAGAGCGGCACCCACAGACACACCATGTCGTTCGTGACATTGTGCAGCAGTGGTCGAAATGGGCTCGAACCGGCCCTTCACCGCAATGGTCACGAATGGCAGCTCAGGGTCGTAGTTACCTGGCTTCTCTTTCAACATACCCACTCCCAAACTCTGATTTAGACTTGAAACTTCAGGCCACATACACAAGATACAGACAACGCATGTAAATAGGATTCACATATGCCCATTCCAAACCCCGCCGCGATGGAGTTTTTGCTGACCCGTCGGTCCCGTCCGGCTAAAACGCTGGGGCTTCCAGTACCAAATCGTGACCAGCTTGGCCCGCTACTGATCGCAGCGACGCGCTGCCCGGATCATGGCAAACTGGAACCCTGGCGGTTTATCGTAATCGAAGGGGCGGCCATGGAACGACTGGCAAATCTGGCCGCAAAACGAGCCAGAGACCTCGGCAAAGACGATGCCGACACCCTTAAGGCGCGCAGCCAGTTTGATATGGGCAATCTGGCCGTGGTTGTGGTTGAAATACGCAAACCTTCCGAAAAAGTCCCGAATATCGAACAAACCTATTCCGCAGGTGCTGTCTGTCTGGGCCTGCTAAACGCCGCCCTTGCTTCGGGTTGGGGGGCGAATTGGCTGACTGGTTGGGTCAGTCATGATGCTGAATTCTGTCAAATGGGCTTTGGGTTGGGCCCAAATGAAACCATCGCAGGAATCATACATATAGGCACCGAAAGCAGCGCTCCTCCAGAACGCCCACGCCCGGATGTGGGTGCGATCACCGAATGGGTCACAGAATGATATTACGCGCGTTCATGATGGCGCTCTCGCAAATCGGTGATCCGCGTTTCCGGCGGGTGCTGTTTTTGGGTATCGGGCTGACCTTTGCTCTTTTGGTCGCGTCCTACGCAGGTCTTTTAGGGCTGGTAAACTGGATGGTTGGCGACGAGGCCACAGTTCCGGTACTTGGCAAAGTGGAATGGCTGGACGACCTGCTTAGCTTTTCGTCGTTCATCTTTATGATGGTGTTATCGGTGTTTCTGATGGTGCCGGTGGCTTCGGCTATCACCTCAATGTTTCTGGACGAAGTTGCGCAGGCTGTTGAGGACGAACATTATCCTCACTTGCCCGAAGTCCCGGGAGTGCCGTTTTTCGAGGCTCTGCGCGATACGCTTGGTTTTCTGGGCTTGCTGATCGTCGCAAATATTTTCGCGTTCATCGTTGGCTCGCTACTGTTTTTTCTGTTTCCACCTGCCTGGGCAATCATTTTCTGGGGCTTGAACGGGTTCCTGCTTGGGCGTGAGTATTTCACTCTGGCAGCAATTCGCCGCGTTGGACGCGTGAAGGCAAAACAACTGCGTGGCCAACATATGGGCACGATATGGCTGGCAGGGATTTTGATGGCCATTCCGTTGTCTATACCGGTGTTGAATCTGTTTATTCCAATATTAGGTGCCGCGACGTTTACCCATATTTATCATATCATTGGAGACCATCGTTAATGCTAAAAAACTCCCTGTGGATAAAATCAACCTGACGGCAATTGGCTTCGATCCACTGATTGCCGGTTCCTGTTATTGGCTAATCCGACCACGGGTGAATTTTTCAATATCGTCGACACCGATCCACCCAGACAGGATGATACCGCAGACTATTGCCCACAAACCAAAGGCAACACCCGTTACGACCCACATCTTTTTCTTCAAGTGGTGTTCTTCGGGTGCTCCGGCATGGGTCCCAGGCACAATATCGCCCAGATCGCCCTGGGTTTTGACGCGAATGGGCAAGGCGATGAGAAAGCTCATAAACCAAATGACCACATAAAGAACGATGGCGGATGTAATGGCCATGCGGGCCTCCTGTCTTGGTTTGGGTCAGGCCTGTTCAAGCTCGATCAGGCAGCCGTTGAAATCTTTGGGATGAAGGAACAGCACAGGTTTACCATGCGCGCCGATTTTGGGATCACCACTGCCCAGAACCCGTGCGCCTGTATCAACCAGATGGTCACGAGCGGCCAGTATGTCATCAACTTCATAGCAGATGTGGTGCATCCCACCGGCCGGGTTTTTTTCAAGGAAACCACTTATCGGACTATTTTCACCCAATGGATATAACAGTTCGATTTTGGTGTTTGGCAACTCTATAAACACAACAGTCACGCCGTGATCCGGTTCATCCTTGGGCGCGCCGACCTTAGCGCCCAGCGCTGTGCGATATTGCTGCGACGCCGCGTCCAGATCCGGAACGGCGATGGCTACGTGATTCAGGCGACCAATCATGGCAATTCTCCGAACGCATTTTAATCAGGTTATGCGGTGCCCGCGCCCCAAGAGCAACCATGCCAATGCATTCCTTTGGATATGTCGCGGCGTTAACCTGCTGTTAGCCAACCGGGCCTAGCGTTGAGTTATCTGCAAAAAGGAACATACCCATGGACGATTCGGACACGTTCGCCACCCACTTCAAAATGGCCACCCACAACCGGCCTTTGCTGGGACTAACAATAATGGTTGTCGAAGACAGCCGATTTGCCTGTGAAGCCATGCGCCTTTTATGTTTGCGCAGCGGTGCGCGTATACGGCGGGCTGACTGCCTGCGATCTGCGCGGCGGCATTTGCAGGTCTACCGACCGTCGGTTGCGGTCATTGATCTGGGTCTGCCCGATGGGTCCGGTATCGAGCTGATCGAAGAATTGTGCGCTGCTGCACCACGGATCGGAGTAATTTTAGGAACGTCAGGCGATAATTTCGCCGAAAACCTGGCCATCGCAGCCGGGGCTGATGGGTTTTTGACAAAACCCCTGACATCGCTGGCCGCCTTTCAAGAGGCCGTTCTGTCGCGTCTGCCCGCGAGCTGCACCCCCCCCGGCCCCCGCGTCATCACAGATGAAGAGATCACGCCTGATCCGATGGCATTTCAGGACGACATGGCGCATATGGCCGAGATGCTGACCGCTGATATTGACGATAAGACGCTGGATTATGTTGCCCAGTTTATCAGCGGTGTCGCACGCAGTGCTGATGATTCCGTTTTAGCGCAAGCGGCACTTGATATAGCCCATGCGCGTGCTGATGGCGTTCCGCTGGCTTCGAACGCAGCGCGGATTGCCGGGTTGGTACAGGACCGTCTGCACCACAAACTGGTAGTATAGGCATATGCTGAAATATTTTCTGATCGCGCCGTTGGTGGTGCTAATCGTTCTGTACGCGCAATCCCGGATTTCGGTACGCCGGATACAGCGCAATCGGTGTGGAATTCAAAACAATATGAAAAATGGGCATAGCTGCACGAACCAGATCAAGGGCGGCACTAAGGACAAAAAATCACGGTAGTGACGGGTCTGAACTGACCCGGACCAGCTGTGTCAGATCGCTCAGCCGTTCGAGTTGCTGCCCGTCGGGACCGAAATTGGAAGGCGAAAGCCAAGCCCTAAATGCTTCTCTGAGGGCAGACCATTCACTGTCGATAGTGGCAAACCACGCCGTATCTCGATTGCGCCCTTTAACCACAAGCGCCTGCCGAAACACGCCCTCATAGCTAAAGCCCAACCTCTGGGCAGCAACGCGGGACGGTGCGTTCAATGCGTTGCATTTCCATTCATAGCGTCGGTATCCGGCGTCAAAAGCCCAACCCATCATCAGCATCATTGTTTCTGTGGCAGCACGGGTACGTTGCAATTCGGGCGAATAGTTGATGTTGCCTACCTCGATCGACCCGGCCGCGGGGGCAATCCGTAAATAGCTGGCCACGCCGCCATATTTACCGGTTTCCAGATTTTTGATCGCGTAGAAAAAGTGATTTTTATCTGCCACCGTATCGCGCACCCAACGGTGATATTGCGAGGCCGATGCAAATGGTCCGTAGGGCATATAATCCCAAAGCGCATCATGCCCATTATAGGCACGAAACAACAAAGCCGCGTGTTTCTCGGCTGATAACGGCTCTAGCCGGGCATACCTGCCTTGCAATATTTCACCGGTCGGAACCGGAGGAGCGGTCCAATTCGGAACGCGTTCGCCGATGGGTTTGGAATCTGTCATAGCCGCATCCTAATGCGTACACTTTACCGCGCCAAGCCCCCGAAATCACAACAACAAACCTAGGTCTTCCCCCATTTGCAAACCGGGAAACACCCGACCCTCAAGAGCGCTGACATCCAGCCCGGTCAGCCCACGCATCAACCAGGCCGCCGAGGCACGAACGTCGCTTGTAGGCATCAGATCGCGGCGGTTAAACAGATCGACCTCGGCCAGCCCCGGCCAGTCGCCATAAACCCGGCCACCCCGGATTGCTCCACCTGCCAGCACCATCGCGCCACCGGTGCCATGATCGGTCCCTCCAGTGCCATTCACACGTACGGTACGGCCAAATTCGGTCATCGCCACAATGGCCGTTTTTTGCCAAATGACAGCACCCAGTTCACTCTGCAGTGTCAGGATTGTATCGGCCAACCGCTTCAACGCCGGTGCCAGTGTACGCCCCTGTTTGTTATGCGTGTCCCAGCCATTGATCGAGAAGGACGCAACGCGCGTATCGGCGCGCAATTGTTCTGCGGCGAATTCAGCAACCTTGACATGAGCCTTGCCACGGCTGATTGCAGGCACCGACATCTGCATGTCGCCCTCACTGTTTTCGACCATCCCAACCTCGTTGCTCCCCTTGGACAACAGCAAGGCTTCGGCCAGAGCGGCTTGAAATTCCGGATCGTCTTGCATGACCAGCTCAGCCAGACTCATCGTCTGAGGGCTCATCACCAGATCAGCGTCCGGGGACCAGTCCGCCACCTCGGCGGCACCGGTCAACACCTGCATTTCACCGCGTCCGATGGAATAGGCCGTGTGGGTCTCGACGCCCGGCAGGTTTTGCAACATCCGGTTCAACCAACCATCGCGCGCACCATCCAGGGTTGAGGTCCCGGCTTCGAGCAGGTCCTGACCGTCAAAATGGCTGCGTTTGTCGCGATAAGGGGTCGATGTCGCATGAACGAACCCCAAATCTCCTTGCCCCCATAGTGGCATCAGCGACCCCAGTGCCGGGTGCAGCGCGAAAAATCCATCCAGATCAAATGCGCCTTTGTCCGGCCCCACTGAAAGCCCACCCCGGGCCTCCATGAATTCTGCAGCGCCATAAGGCTGCACCACATCCAACCCGTCCATACCACCACGCAGTATGATGACCACCAGCCGCGCGTCCCAGGGCGCAGCCGCGAAACTGAGTGGTGTCAACAGCGGGCTGGCCGCTAACGAACACCCAATCAATGTGGAACGTGTCAGCAATGAGCGGCGCGAAAGATCATTTTGCATGGTGTTCTCCTATCGCCGCTGAAACGCTGGTGAGGCCAGAACCAGCCCGATCGCGTCCGCGCGGCTCTCGGCCGAAGCAGCCACGAACTGCACAGATTCGGTTGCCTGCACGCCCAGCGCGTCCAAAACAAATTGACGGGGGTCCGGTAAATCCGGCCGCAATATTTGTGGCACCGACATCGCCCAACGCAGCCGTGCCGACACCCCTTGTGGGGTGATCCAGGCCACGTCTTCCTCGGGCCAGCCATCCGGACCGCCGGGTTTCTGCCAAGTCTGGCCCATCAACGTCATCGGCGTCTTCAGATTTGTGTTCATGGCTTTTTCATTCAGCGCTTCAATCGACTCAGATGAAATCGAAAGAGCACGCAGTGACGAGCCGATGAAATCCGCTGGTGGTTTGACATTGTGCAGCATTTCGTCCCAAGCGGCAGGATGCTCAAGCAGGGCCGCATAAACAGCCATCAAATCACCGCCCGTTTCCTGAAACCGCGCTGCCACATGGTCAACCAGACCAGCATCCGGGACGTCCGAGACAAAATGAACCGCCAGTTTCCAAGCGATGTGCTGGGCTGTAGCCGGATGCACAGCCACATCCCGCAACGCGTCGATCACTGGCTTAAGTTGAGCCTTATCGCCGCCATAAGATCTGCCCAGTACGGTTTCGGACCCGGGTTCCGCATAATCCTTGCGAAATTTGAATCCCACCTCGGCCTGCGATGTCAGCCCGGTGAACAGCTCTGCCAATTGGCGCACGTCATCCTGCGTATAGGGCCCATCAACGCCCAATGTATGTAATTCCAACACCTCACGCGCAAGGTTTTCGTTCAGCCCTGCTTTTTTACGGCGTTTGCGCATTGCATAATTGCTGTTCGGACCCACCGACTTTTCCTGATCCAGAAAATGCAACATTAGCGGGTGTGTCGTGCTGGCAACCAGCAAGTCTGCAAAAGATCCACCAATATGAGGACGAATGGCCTCCTCGATATACGGAGACGTTGCGCGGCGCAGCAGACCCATTTTGCCTATGGTGGTGAAATGATCGCCCCAAAATGCGGCCAAACGCTCCCGAAACCCTTGTTCTGTGTTGGTCCAGCGCAGCATTGTACGGCCATACCAGCGAGCCATATCTTGTCGTGCGATCCTATTAAGAACGTTACGCCGTTTTCGGTAAATTTTAGCTTCATCCGTCCCGCGGGTTTTGCGCATATCTTTGCGATTGGCCTTCGCGGCAACCATGCGATCGCGGAATTCCGAGAACGGTTCAATCGGGAATTGCCTGACCATTGTATCCGCACCAGTCAACCCATCCAACATCGCTTGGGGTGATCGTACGGGTGCCAATACGGGTGACAATCCGCAACCAAAGCGGATTTCGGCAAGTTCGGGAGAAAAAGACAAAACAAGCGTTCCTGCGTGTCGGGGTCAACTGCATACACATATAACACTTTAACAGGCCCAATTCACCGCCCGTCAAAAATAATGCGCAAACCCTTGCCGATAGCTCTCCTTGCGTGCCGCAAGTCGCGGCTATGTCCTTACTCTTGCGGAATAACGCGCAGGCCCAGTTCCATCAACTGATCGCTCATCGGTTCGGACGGGGCATTCATCATCAGATCTTCGGCGCGCTGGTTCATCGGGAACATGATGACTTCGCGGATGTTGGCCTCTTCCGCGAGCAACATTACAATCCGGTCGATCCCGGCGGCACAGCCACCGTGGGGTGGAGCGCCATATTGGAACGCATTGACCAGTCCGCCAAACCGCTTGTTAACTTCATCCGCGCCATATCCAGCGATTTCAAAGGCCTTGTACATGATTTCCGGCCTGTGGTTCCGGATCGCGCCGCTGACCAGTTCATAGCCGTTACAGGACAGATCATACTGATAGCCAAGCACATCCAAAGGATCGCCATTCAGCGCCTCCATGCCGCCTTGTGGCATTGAGAACGGGTTATGTTCAAAATCAACTTTGCCGGTTTCCGCGTCTTTTTCATAGATCGGGAAGTCAACAATCCAGGCAAAGGCAAAGCGGTTCAGATCGGTCAGGCCAAGTTCATCACCAATCGCGACACGGGCTTTGCCGGCAACGGCTTCAAAGACTTTCGGCTTGCCACCAAGAAAGAAGGCGGCATCGCCAATCTTTAGCCCCAGTTGCTGCCGGATCGCTTCGGTCCGCTCGGGGCCGATGTTCTTTGCCAAAGGCCCGGCCGCTTCCATGCCGCCTTCGACCTCGCCGGATTTCAACTTGGCCTGCGCTTCTTTGACTTTGATGCCCAGTTCCTGTGCCACAGCATCCGCAGTCTTTTCGCGCCAGAAGATGTATCCCATTCCCGGCAGGCCTTCGCCCTGGGCAAATTTATTCATCCGGTCACAGAATTTGCGCGACCCGCCGCCCGGTGCCGGGATGGCGCGGATTTCGGTGCCGTCCTGTTCCAGAAGCTTTGCAAAGATAGCAAAGCCAGATCCGGCGAAATGTTCGGACACATCCTGCATTTTGATCGGGTTGCGCAGATCGGGTTTGTCGGTGCCGTACCATTTGGCAGCATCGCGATAGGAAATCTGCGGCCAGTCCTGATCGACGACCTTACCACCACCGAATTCCTCAAAAATGCCGGTCAGAACCGGCTGAATCGTATCAAACACGTCCTGCTGTTCAACAAACGACATCTCAATATCAAGCTGATAGAAATCAGTCGGAGAGCGGTCGGCGCGCGGGTCTTCGTCGCGGAAACATGGGGCGATCTGGAAATACTTGTCAAAACCAGACACCATAATCAGCTGTTTAAACTGCTGTGGGGCCTGTGGCAGAGCGTAAAATTTGCCGGGGTGCTGACGGCTTGGCACCAGAAAGTCACGCGCACCTTCGGGGCTTGATGCGGTGATGATCGGCGTCTGGTATTCGCGGAACTCACTGTCCCACATGCGGCGGCGGATCGAGGCCACGACGTCACTGCGCAGCTTCATATTTTCCTGCATGACTTCGCGACGCAGATCAAGATATCGAAACCGCAGACGGGTCTCTTCAGGATATTCCTGATCGCCAAAGACGATTAGCGGCAGTTCTTCAGACGCGCCAAGCACCTCAAGACTACGGACATAAACCTCGATTTCACCTGTTGGCAGTTTCGGGTTTATCAGGCTTTCGTCACGCGCCTTGACCTCTCCGTCAATCTGAATGCACCATTCTGACCGGGCCTTTTCCAGTTCGGCAAATGCACTGCTGTCCGCGTCGCACAACACTTGGGTGATGCCATAATGATCGCGCAAGTCGATGAACAAAACACCCCCATGATCGCGCACCCGATGAACCCAACCTGAAAGGCGAACGGTGTCGCCTACGTTGGCGGCAGTCAGGGCGGCGCAAGTGTGGCTGCGATAGGCGTGCATGGGTCGGTCCCTTCGGGAATGAATTGGTCGCGCTGATACACCGCGACAGGCGCAAGAAGTCAAGAGCGCACAGACGGTTCTGCCCGGCTATCAGGATTGTTTTGGATTTTGGCGGATTTGTTATAACCTGTCTTTAGATAGAAATAAGCGAGTATTGCATGTGGAAACCTGTTTTTGACAAAATGTTAACCCGTCTGATTGTGTCCGGCAATCTTGAGATTGCCTATCCTGATGGCGAAAGGCGCAGTTATGGCGCGCCCAATGGACATAACGCGGCTTTATCCATTACCAGCCCCGACGTATTGCGCTCATTGTGCCTGCAACCGGATCCGACCTTTGGCGAGGCATATATGGATGGTGATCTGATTGTCGAAGATGATGACCTGGATTCATTGATGCAAATCATCGTTGAAAATCGACGTGAAGGGGTGTTTCCACTTTGGGTGAAGGCCTATAACGCCACCCGATTTCGGCTGCGTAACTGGCTCCAACGCAACACCGCAGCCAGCGCCCGAGCCAACGTTGCACATCATTATGATATTTCCGATGACCTTTACGCGCTCTTTTTAGACAGCGATATGCAATATAGTTGTGGCTATTTCACCAATCCAGCAATGACGCTCGAAGAGGCGCAAGCTGCCAAAAAGCAACATATCGCCAACAAATTATGCATCCAGCCGGGGATGCGTGTGTTGGACATCGGCTGTGGCTGGGGTGGCATGGCGCTCACTTTTGCTCGCGACTACGGTGCGCATGTCACGGGCGTGACGTTGTCTGAGAACCAGCTTGCCACCGCCCGAACGCGGGCACTTGAGACTGGATTGCAAGATCAAACAGATTTTCGCCTGCTCGATTACCGCGCACTTGAAGGTCAGTTTGACCGGATTGTATCGGTTGGAATGCTAGAACATGTAGGATTGCCGCACTACGGTGAGTATTTTGCCAAAGTGTCAGATTTGTTAGATGCTGACGGCATTGCCTTGATCCATACGATCGGGCGCAACTGCCCGCCGCAGAATCAATCCAAATGGATCAACAAATATATCTTTCCCGGAGGGTATGTTCCATCACTCTCAGAGCTTGCGATTCCGATCGAAGACTCTGGTCTCTGGACTACCGATATTGAAATCTGGCGGCTGCATTATGCGATGACTATCCGTCATTGGCGCAACCGGTTTGAGGATAATCTGGATATCGTACGCCAAACCTATGACGACAGGTTCATCCGCATGTGGCGCTATTATCTGACGGCCTGCATTCATTCCTTTGAATCAGAGCAACAGGCAGTGTTTCATTTTCAACTGGCACACAAACGCGACGCGGTGCCGATAACTCGCGATTATCTTTACCCCGCACCGTAACGTATCTGCTTGAGGTAACGTTCGCATAACCAAGGGGTTTTCGGTCTTCCATCCGTGATTATTCGGCTAGGTAGATTGCGAAGGCCGCGATAGCCCTTGCACCTTTCCAGCCCGCGCCTATAACGCAGGACAATTTGGACGCATTGGGGGCGCCCAACTCATAGAATCATCAAGGGGCCGCGCGATGCCAAAGAGAACCGACATTCAGTCGATCATGATTATCGGCGCTGGCCCAATCGTTATCGGACAGGCCTGCGAATTTGATTATTCTGGCGCTCAGGCCTGCAAGGCCCTGCGCGAAGAGGGATACCGGGTCATTCTGGTCAACTCGAACCCAGCAACCATCATGACCGACCCGGAATTGGCAGACGCCACATATATCGAACCAATCACCCCTGAAGTTGTCGCCAAAATCATCGAGAAAGAACGCCCAGACGCGTTGCTGCCAACGATGGGCGGGCAGACCGGACTGAACACCTCGCTGGCGCTGGAAGAGATGGGCGTGCTGAAGAAATTCGGTGTCGAGATGATCGGTGCCAAACGTGACGCCATTGAAATGGCCGAAGACCGCAAACTGTTCCGCGAAGCCATGGACCGTCTTGGCCTTGAGAACCCTAAAGCTACAATTGTCACGGCCCCAAAGCTGGATGATGGCAAGGCTGATCTGGCCGAAGGCGTGCGGATTGCTCTTGAAGCGCTGGATGACATCGGCCTTCCGGCGATCATTCGCCCGGCCTTTACCCTTGGCGGCACTGGCGGCGGCGTCGCCTATAATCGCGAAGATTACGAACACTTCTGCCGCTCGGGCATGGATGCCAGCCCAGTCAATCAGATCCTCGTCGACGAAAGCCTGCTGGGCTGGAAAGAGTTTGAAATGGAGGTGGTGCGCGACACTGCCGACAACGCCATCATCGTCTGTGCCATCGAAAACATCGACCCGATGGGCGTGCATACCGGCGACAGCATCACCGTGGCCCCTGCCCTGACTCTCACAGACAAGGAATACCAGATCATGCGCAACGGCAGCATCGCTGTTCTGCGTGAAATCGGTGTCGAAACCGGTGGGTCAAACGTACAATGGGCGATCAACCCTGCCGACGGGCGCATGGTGGTGATCGAAATGAACCCGCGCGTGTCGCGGTCTTCTGCTTTGGCGTCTAAGGCCACGGGTTTCCCAATTGCCAAGATCGCCGCGAAACTAGCCATCGGCTATACGCTGGACGAGCTGGACAATGACATCACCAAGGTGACGCCTGCCAGCTTTGAGCCGACAATCGACTATGTCGTCACCAAAATCCCGCGCTTTGCTTTTGAAAAATTCCCCGGTTCTGAGCCCTTGCTGTCCACAGCGATGAAATCGGTTGGCGAAGCCATGGCCATCGGCCGGACCATCCACGAGTCGCTGCAAAAGGCGCTGGCCAGCATGGAAACTGGTCTGACCGGATTTGACGAAATCGACATTCCAGGTGCCAATGATCCCGTCAATGGCAAGGCCGCGATCACCAAGGCGTTGTCGCTGCAAACTCCTGACCGATTGCGTGTCATTGCTCAGGCGATGCGGGAAGGTCTGGAAGATCACGAAATTCAGGCAATCACGAGTTTCGATCCGTGGTTTCTTGCCCGTATCCGCGAAATCATCGAAACCGAACAAGAGATCGAAGCAAGTGGCCTGCCCAAGGATGCCGACGGGCTGCGCGCGCTTAAGATGATGGGCTTTACCGACGCCCGCCTTGCCAACCTGACCGGACAAACCGAAGCAGGCGTGCGCCGCACCCGCCAAAATGAAGGCGTGGTCGCAGTTTTCAAGCGGATCGACACTTGTGCCGCAGAATTTGAGGCACAAACGCCCTATATGTATTCAACCTACGAGGCCCCGATGATGGGAGAGGTCGAATGCGAAGCACGACCTTCGGATCGTAAAAAGGTTGTCATTCTGGGCGGTGGACCAAACCGGATCGGTCAGGGGATCGAATTTGACTATTGCTGCTGTCACGCCTGTTTTGCGCTGACGGATGCAGGTTATGAAACCATCATGATCAACTGCAACCCGGAAACGGTCAGCACTGATTATGACACCTCGGATCGGCTTTATTTTGAGCCGCTGACCTTTGAACATGTCATGGAAATTCTGCGGGTTGAGCGGGAAAATGGCACGTTGCACGGCGTCATCGTGCAATTTGGCGGTCAGACCCCGCTGAAACTGGCCAACGCGCTTGAGGCCGAAGGTATCCCGATACTTGGCACCACGCCCGATGCCATTGATCTGGCCGAAGATCGCGAACGGTTCCAGAAGCTGGTACAGGGTCTTGGCCTGAAGCAGCCCAATAACGGTATCGCCTCTACTGACGAAGAAGCCGTTGAAATCGCCAAAGACATCGGCTTTCCGTTGGTCATTCGCCCGTCCTACGTACTGGGTGGCCGCGCCATGGAAATCGTGCGTGATATGGGACAGTTGGAACGTTATATCGCCGAGGCCGTTGTCGTATCCGGCGACAGCCCTGTGTTGCTTGACAGCTATCTTGCCAATGCCGTTGAACTGGATGTCGATGCGATTTGTGACGGCAAAGACGTGCATGTCGCTGGGATCATGCAGCACATCGAAGAGGCGGGGGTTCATTCAGGAGACTCGGCTTGTTCTTTGCCACCCTATTCGTTGTCTGATGACATTATTGCGCAAATCAGGGTCCAAACCCATGCTTTGGCAATGGGTTTGAACGTTGTCGGCCTGATGAACATTCAGTTCGCAGTCAAAGACGACGAGATTTTTCTGATCGAAGTCAATCCCCGTGCGTCACGCACTGTCCCATTTGTCGCCAAAGCCACCGACTCTGCCATCGCGTCGATCGCAGCGCGGGTTATGGCGGGCGAGCCTTTAACGAACTTCCCAACGCGCGCGCCGTATGTGGATTCGGATTACGACACGACGTTGCCGCTGGCCGATCCAATGACGTTGGCAGACCCGAATATGCCGTGGTTCTCGGTCAAAGAGGCGGTACTGCCGTTTGCCCGCTTCCCAGGCATGGATACGCTGCTCGGGCCGGAAATGCGCTCGACCGGCGAAGTCATGGGTTGGGACCGTGACTTTCCCCGTGCGTTTCTGAAGGCGCAGATGGGTGCCGGGATGGTGTTGCCAACCGGGGGCTGCGCGTTCATCTCGATCAAGGAATCCGACAAGGGTGCGCTGATGCTTGAAGCTGTACAGGTGCTGGTTTCACTGGGCTTTACGCTAGTCGCAACACGCGGCACGCAAAGCTGGATTGCCGATCAGGGTGTGCCCTGTGACGTGGTCAACAAGGTCTATGAAGGCCGACCGGATATCGTCGACATGATGAAGGATGGCGGCGTGCAACTGCTGATGAATACCACCGAAGGCGCGCAGGCGGTCGAGGATTCCAAAGGCATCCGGTCGGTCGCGTTGTATGACAAAATCCCGTATTTCACCACGGCAGCGGGATCGCACGCGGCCGCTTTGGCGATCAAGGCGCAGGCTGAGGGCGATGTTGGGGTTAAGTCATTGCAGGGGTAACATCCCAACCGACGCCCCCCTTGCCCCTGCCTGCCCTCATCGTTAACTTCAGTAAACACCAATTGGGGACGCCAAAGTGACCAACACACCAGCCATCACCGGCACCGGGGTTTTTACCCCTAAACAGACTATTACGAACGCCGAACTGGTCACGGCCTTTAATGCCTACGCCGACAAGTTCAATGTTGAACACGCTGATGCGATTGCGGCGGGCGTCGTGGAAGCCCTTGATCACTCTTCAGAAGAGTTCATCTTCAAAGCCTCGGGCATCGAAAAACGCTATGTTATCGACAAATCAGGTGTTCTGGACCCCGATGTCATGCATCCCTTGTTACGCCAACGCAGTGATGACGAACAGTCGCTGATGGCCGAAATGGGCGTTGATGCCGCGAACAAGGCGCTCGCACAGGCGGGCAAAACCGCCGCTGATGTGGACGCGGTGATTTGCGCGGCCTCTAATATGGAGCGGGCCTATCCCGCGATCGCCATCGAAATTCAGGACCTGCTGGGCGTCAAAGGCTTTGCATTTGACATGAATGTCGCCTGTTCCTCAGCCACGTTTGGCATTCAGGCCGCGGCGGACATGGTCAGGTCAGGCTCGATCCGATCGGCCTTGGTGGTCAATCCCGAGATATGTTCGGCGCATCTGGAATGGCGCGACCGCGATTGTCACTTTATCTTTGGCGACGTTGCCACGGCCACCCTGATCGAGCGTCGGGAAGATGCCATCGGGCCCTATTTTGAAATAAAATCAACCCGCTGCGCCACGGAGTTTTCAAACAACATCCGCAACAACAACGGCTTTCTGCGCCGCTCTCGCCCCGATGGGGTCAAAGACCGGCGGGACATGCAGTTCATGCAGAACGGCCGCAAGGTGTTCAAAGAAGTGCTGCCAATGGTTGCCAAACACATTGCCAGCCATATGGCCGACGAAGGTGTGGCGAGTGAAGACATGAAGCGGTTGTGGTTGCATCAAGCCAACAAGGCGATGAACGATTTTATTGGCAAAAAGGCACTTGGCCGCTTGCCTGAAGCTGGTGAACAGCCGAATATTTTGCAGGATTACGCCAATACATCCTCGGCGGGATCAATCATCGCGTTTTCACAGAATTCGGATGATTTGGGTGACGGTGATTACGGCCTGATTTGCTCATTCGGAGCCGGGTATTCGGTGGGGTCGGTTTTGTTGCAACGCCACCTGTGAGAACGCTACTCCTGCAAATGCAGTTTCATATCGATCAGCACCTGTTGTAAATGCACAGTTTCCTGCAATAGCCGCTTGGCCTCATTCTCGGTTATGATGCCATCTTCCATCGACTGCTGATACTCAGCCATCAACATCGCGAACCGTTGACTAAGCGCAATCACATCGGAATTGACAACGCCGGTACTTACTGCATTTGGCTGACGACTGTCATAAGACAGTGTGATGCTTTTCAACTCGGCCAATGCACTGGTGACATGCGGATAAGATGACACTGCTTCGAGTTGGGCCACTGCGTCCACCGGCATGAAACGGTTCGCGTGTTCCTCATTGTCCGAATAGTACCGGCCAAGCGTCGCTTTAGATTTGCCCGTAACCCGGCAAGCTTTTTCGATTCCGACATCCTTAACAAGGGATTCAGTATGCTTTTTCAAATAACTACAAATTTCGGCCATTACCGTATCCCCTGTCCCTTAGAGCAGTCCCATTTCGTTTAGGGGAACTACTCGCTTTTTTTCCCATTACTGTCTTCTAATGTAAATGCGATACCATTACTATCCCTATGGTTTTCAGGGATGTGAGTGAGTGTCGGGTAATATTTTCACCTGTTAAAGAGTAGGGTTCTCTTGGGTTGGATGTTTATTTCATCCTTTGTTTTCGATCACTTAGGTGATTCCAATGAGGTCGTCGCTGCTGTTTCGTTGACTATCCATCCCCAGGGCAGTTTTGTCCCGGATTGATACTGTGGCAATCGACGGCCTGTTGGCCTTTCTTAGGAACGTCTGGTCTACGCCTCAGCTCCGCCGTTTTGGTCTGATTTTGAGCTGGCGTGGCCGGTTTCACCTCGGTTCTGGCTGTTTTGACGCTCTGTTTGTTGTCGACTGCCTGTTTTAGGCGGACTCTCCCCATCAGGCCATCAGTTGCCTTCGGGCATGATACAGATTTCCGAGGGCGAACAGGCTGAAGAGTTGAGCCCGGTTCTTGGACAAACCACGATAGCAAGTCTTGATATAACCAAACTGGCGCTTGAGAACCCGGAAGGGGTGCTCAAGCTTCGCGCGGACCTTGGCGATGAGATGGTTGATGTAATCGTCATCCGGGTGCAGCGCGCCTCCTTTGGGTGCCTTGCGCATCACGCCCCAGAATTTGCCGGGTCCGGCGAAGGCTTCCGCCCGTTCGGCGCTGACATAGGCTTTGTCCGCCCAGACAGAGATTTCGCCGCCATGCAACAGATCGTCCCAGATACGACTGTCATGCAGCTTTACCGTGCTCGTATCCAGGCTGTGAACGATGCCACTGTCTGCATCGACGCCGATATGCGCCTTCCATTGTCCGGCGGCAGTGGTTTGCTCGCAAACCACGAGAGGAGGGCCGAAATACCAGTCGTTGCCCTTCTTGGTACTGCCTCTCAGCGATGCAAGCATCGCCTGTCGGCCAACGGCATCATCTCCGGGTCACGCTTGCCCGCCTTATTATTGGTCGAGGATGGCGCGTCGATGATTGTTGCATCTACCAGTGTCCCGGACCGCAGCGTCATGCCATTCTCAGCCAGATACGCGTTCACCTCTTCAAATATTGCCTCAGTCAGCGTGTGGCGCTCCAGCAGGTGGCGGAAGTTCAGGATGGTGGTTTCGTCGGGGATACGGTCATCGCCCAGTTCCAGCCCTGCAAATCGCTACATTGCATCACTGTCATAAAGGCTCTCCTCGGCCATCGGGTCTCTTAAAGCATACCATTGCTGCAGGAAATAGACCCGCAACATCGTCTCCAGCGAAATGGCGGGCCGACCACCCTTGGGCCCCATCTTCGGATAGTGTGGTTCGATCAACGCAATCAGCCGCAACCAAAGCACAACGACTTCCATCTCAGCCAGAAACTTCTCGCGCCGCGTCACCTTCTTCTTGCTGGCATGGGCGAGAGAGGCAAACGTCATCTGCCTGGGCATCGGTGTACTCCTGAATCGTTCAATCCGAGCTTAACAGATCACCCCAACATGCTGAGGTTTTTCGGACGTTCCTTAAGCCAAGCGTACTCAGCAAATTCACTATTTTCCAAAAGCTCCCAAACGCTTGTAATATCTCATTATTTTGCGCCCTGAAACTCAATTCACACTTTAGGCCAAACTTGAAACCCGCTGGCCAAATAGCCGCATTTATTGCAATCCCATCTTGCTCGAAGAATGTTCTGCGCATAGAGGGAATTCATGGCCAAACTCTTTTTTAACTATTCCACCATGAATGCCGGCAAATCCACAGTTTTGCTGCAGGCATCGCACAACTACCGTGAGCATGGGATGAACACCTATCTTCTAACTGCCCAAATTGATGGGCGAGCGGGCACGGGACGAATCGCTTCGAGAATCGGTATCGGATCCGAAGCCGATACATTCAGTGACACGGATGATTTGTTTTCGATGGTCTCAACACGGCTTGAGCAAGGGGATCTGGCCTGTATCTTTGTAGACGAAGCACAATTTTTAACCCCGGATCAGGTCTGGCAACTGGCTCACGTTGTAGATGATCTGAACATACCGGT
This sequence comes from Paracoccaceae bacterium, assembly GCA_003354145.1. GTDB lineage: Bacteria > Pseudomonadota > Alphaproteobacteria > Rhodobacterales > Rhodobacteraceae > NORP181. The sequence goes on along the minus strand of PIVL01000052.1, from coordinate 1,666 downwards.
TCTGTGTTATGGCCTAAGGGTCGATTTCCGCGGAGAACTGTTTCCCGGTTCAGCCAGCCTGCTGGCCTTGGCAGATGAAATGCGCGAAGTCCGCACGATCTGCCGCTGCGGACGCAAAGCAACGATGGTCATTCGTCAGGACGAACAGGGCCAGGCGATCATTGAAGGCGATCAGGTACAGATCGGTGGCAACGAGACTTATGTTTCTTTGTGCCGCCGTCACTGGCGCGAGGCTGTCGGGGATCGGGCGACATAGTTTGCACGATCCAGAGCTGTCGGCGTCTTATCTGCATTAGTCGGCCAGCTTCCGCAGCAAAGGGGCAAGGCAACGCCCATAATTCGACTAACCTAGAATGAAATCGCCGGACGTTTCGGACATTCAACTAATGCCATTAGCTAATTGTTGTCTGACATACCCGGATAAATGGCACGGCATCCTTTTAGGAATATCAAGCGCCAGCCTTGCGAGGAAAATCGCTGGCCAACAGAGAGCGAACCGAAGGACATTCAGGGACGCAACGCTGTAACCATCATGGGAATCAATCGCCCGTCGGCCACTGCACGACCTGTATTAGCACGCCTTTGCGGCATGTCATCGCCCATTGCCGGAGAGTCATCGGGCTGACCATCTGCCATCGGAGGCGGCGGGGCAGATGGTGCGCCTTTCGCGTGATCTGTGATGTTCTGAAATCCAACGTCAGCAAGTACCTGCAAAAGCTCTGCGGGCGGAATGGCGAAACTTGTGTCCTCTGTCATGGCCCAAGGCACTGGAAAGTCGATTGCATCGCCGTTTCCTTCGCCAATGTGTGTCAGGACAAAAACCCCTCCGGGGCGCAGGACGCGAATGGCTTCTGCAAACATGGCTCGCTTGTCAGAAACGTTCATTGTGACGTTCTGGCTCCAGACAGCATCGAAAGTGCTACCGTCATAAGGCAGTTCTATCACTGAACCGGTGCGGTGCGCAATACCGCCTGACAGTCCCACCAGCTTGTCGAGGTCTTCCGCTGTGCGGACGAATTCTTCGCTGAGGTCCATGGCCTCGACTTTGCATCCGAACTTATCGACAAGATAACGGGCAGAACCACCGATGCCGCTTCCTGCATCCAAAACCATCATACCAGGTTTTATTTCGGCAACCTTGGCCATTCCTTCGGTCAGTTTTACGCCACCATGATGCAACTGATCGACTGGATAGAGCGATTCAATAGGGACAGAGCCATAAGCAGCGTCTTGCAGGCCAAGGGCTGTGATTATCCTTTCAGTTACGTCTCCCCGTGTGTAGTGAGACGCGACTTTCTTCTCTAAGTTTGCTGTGTCCATGGCGAACACATTAGCAGATGCGGTGTTGTATTTCCATAGAAGGCAATTTGGGCTCAAGCCCGTCATTTGCCGAAAGGTCTTGTGACGTATGCAAAACAATAAACGAAATCAACCAAGGGTCCGTTCACAGATCTACGCAGCGGATATCAACGCAACCACACTTCATCCAATATCGCCATCACATCAATCGACCACCCATCGGCACGTCCTGCCCCGGCCCAATCAACACAATCTCACCGGTTTCATCCGGCAGCCCCAGAACCAGAACCTCGGACATGAACCGACCGATCTGACGCGGTGGGAAATTCACCACTGCCATCACCTGTCTGCCAACCAACATATCCGG
>PIVL01000750.1 GCA_003354145.1 Paracoccaceae bacterium | reverse complement strand
AGCCGAACCTCATGGCCCAGCCTGGTCAGCTCGCGCGCCCAGTAACGACTTGTGGAACAGGCTTCCATGCCAATGAGGCAAGGATCGAGACGCGCGAAAAACGGCAACACCTGAGCGCGTCGCAGAGGCCGGTTGAAAGCAACCTCGTCACTCTCAGTGATCCCGTGAACCTGAAAAATATTCTTGGCCAGTTCGACTCCGATTGTTGTAACTTGCATTGGGTGGTTCCTCTCAATTGCAGATTTTAACACCTGCAGTATGACGCATCGCGACGTCAGTTGGAGCAGGAGCTATCCACCCCAGCAGCAATGTCCGCAGTGCCGTTGTTCGACCTTCAGAAATGCTGCGCGATACACGAACGGCGGCAATGCGAAAGCTGCGCTGCGGCGTCCGATTAGGCTATGAGCGACAACCGGGTGTGCTTTGCAGGATTTTTCAAATTCCGCTTCCTGCGCAGAGCTGCCACTGGCGCGACTTGCGACATCAACAATTGCGCTCCCGCCCGGTTGAAGGTCTGCTTTCGTTGGAATGGTTAGAAAACCTCGCCCATGCAGCATTCAGAACGGTGTGTCGCAACTGAATGTCGAGTGTGGGCTGGGAGCGGCCGAATGCACTTGCAGCATTCAGGCAGCCTAGAGGTGGCGGCTTTGGCTCTGACCAGCCATTCGCTGCAATGGTCACGAACGGCGGGTCTGGGCCCTTCACGACAGTGATGGGAGAGTGAAGTGACCCGTTTGCTGCACCATGCACGTTTCGACTTGAAGGGCGGGGAGCGTCGTTCGCTGCGATGTGCATCAACGGCAAAGTTGCGGACTTTCCAGACCTTCGGTCAATCAGCCAGAACGAGCGAGAACGGCCCAAGCACTAAATCGCTTTGCGATATGGCGTTTTGTGGCAGGCGTTGTAGTGAACAGGGATTTGTTGCGCGGGCTTTGGTGTCGGGTGTGTGCTGTTGGTCAAGGTGATTTTGCCTCGATAGACAGAGGGCATTCCAATGAACATTCAGAATTCCGCACCAATTACACCGCTTCGGGCACGTATGATTTCAGATATGAGCGCGCGCAATCTCGGCCCGGCCTCCC
>PIVL01000749.1 GCA_003354145.1 Paracoccaceae bacterium | reverse complement strand
GTGTAGGATACAGAGAGTCATGAGGAGACGGAAAGTGTGTAGATTTGCGGTGGGGGCGAAGACGTCGAAGTCGCTGTAGTAGGACTTGTCGAGGTCGCCTCTCGTTGTGCATCGCATTTTGAACTTGTCGAGGGAGCCGTCCGGCTTTCGTTTCTTCTTGCAGACGAGCTTGGTGGGGAGAACTTTGGCGTCTTTGGGGAAGGTCTTCGTCAGAACGGCGCGTCCTTCTTCGCAAACGCCAAGCATCTCTTTGTGCATAGCAGCGTCCCAGTGGCGTCGATTAGGTCCAAGTAGCGCTGCTTTGGCTTTGATGTCGTCAGGTTCGTCCATGAAGACGTCGTCTGGAAAGTCTGAGGCGACGTCGTCGGAGTCGCGGGTGGCGATGAGCATGGCTTTGACAGTAGTGTCAAGGACGATGGCGTCAGTGTCGCAATAGGCCGTGTTGTGGCCGTCGAGGGAATTGAAGTACACCTGGTAACGTAGTTCTGCGTCAGGAGAGTGGTCGACGGATACGACGGTGGCAGGGTGATACTTCTGCCTGTCCACTGGCCTTGCGGCGCATTGTGCGAAGCAGGGGTAGAAGACGTTGGTGTCGCCGTGCTTCTGGCGGTGTCGTAGGTACCGCAGAAGTTCGGCGTAGTGGGCCTTGTCCATGGCGAGGTAGTGCTTCAGCGTCGTCCAAACTGGTAGGCGTTGCTGTGTGCATTGTACTTGGACGTAGGCGTGAGTCTCGTTGCCGTGCTTGGAGCAGGCGGTGTCGAGGATGGCGACGGATACGAGCTGCTGAGGGCGTCGAATCGGATAGAGGCTGCGAGTGTAGGGCTCGGCGTCGGTGGATGGCTCCGTTAGGGCGTCGTGAGTGTTGGCGAGGTGCTTCGCCATGAGATCGTAGTCTGGGAGGAAGCGAGGTCTCGCCAGCTGCTTGAGCTTCGCCTTGGCGGTGTCGAAGCAGAGGTAAACGGACTTGGAGACGTTGCCAACGTAGTTGTAGCGTTTGGCGTTGTCGATAAGTTTGGCGGAGACCTGGATTGGCTCGCCATCCTTCTGCCGTTGGTCAGGGTCTTGCCACACGTAGCACTCTG
>PIVL01000748.1 GCA_003354145.1 Paracoccaceae bacterium | reverse complement strand
CTAAAATCCCCTATTAAACTCTAAAATCTTGTCTTAGTTTGGCGGGTTTTTGCATTTCAGCCATTTGGAGATTCAGATTAATATCAAATGAGATTGAGATGATTTGAGACAGGATTTGATATTACGTCTTTAGAAATCAGGGTCCAAAGTCTGGTATTAAATCCATACAAAATGGTCTATTTTAAAAACACTAGGTGCGACTTTTCGGTGCTGTGGCTGGTATGTTTTATGACCTAAAATCCCCTATTAAATCTTAAAATCTTGTCTTAGTTTGGCGGGTTTTTGCATTTAGGCTCTTTCTGAGCAATTATATACTACCTCTATAACTTAATCCAAAAGCTGTAAAAAGAATGTGTAAAGGATTAGCCACTACAGAAAAAATATGCACTAGAATTTTGTGACCTGAATTGAGATTTTAACTAAATATACCTTTGAACTAAATGTAAAGTGTCATTAAAGAGAAGCGGAGACAAATGAAACCCATCGTAGATAATATAGTAAACTTTGACCTAATAAGACCAAGAATAACAAGAGAAAGAACCAGATATACTCACCAACATAGATAGAGAAGAGTCTTAGTATGTGTTAACCAATAAACAAACCTTTAGCCGCACGGTAACTACGAAGTAGTGAACATTAGTTAAAATGTAAACTAGCGAAAATAAGCATATAAAAATTGTTGTCCTGTGCCCGAATCCAAGACGTTTTTATATGATGTGTAATTTAAGCCTGTTTTGGCGAAATAAACTAGTTCACGCACATCATGTGTACAAGTACGTTCGAAATAAACTAGTTAACACTAAATACAAGATTTTATGACCTAAAATCCCCTATTAAATGTTAAAATCTTGCTTTTGACTGGGATTCAAGGAGCGGAAGAGACTGAAAATAGTAAAACGCAATAAAAGAGATCCAAAAACCCCTAAAAAGCTATATTTTTACAAAATAAACGCAAAAATATAAGATAAATGCAGACTTTTCAGAATTTTGACGGATTTTCATGAGTTTTAATAGGATTGTCACTGGTTTCTAACAGTTTTTCAGGATTTTTCAATAATTTTCCAGTTTTAATTTTCGATTTTG
>PIVL01000051.1 GCA_003354145.1 Paracoccaceae bacterium | reverse complement strand
GATCGTGATGGTAGCTGCCCGCTGGTTGGTGCCTGCCGGTTGCGGTTGGCGCTGGCAGATGCAGCGCATGCGTTTTATGCGCATCTGGATGACATCACGCTGGATTCGCTGATCTGCGATAACTCTGACCTTGAAGCGATACTAAGCCCGGTTAGTTGTGCCGCCTAACACTATTCGCGGGCACGCAACACACGGGCAGGGCGCGCGGCCAAGGGGCGCCACGCAAACATCATCCCGGCTAGCAACGTCGCCAATATGCCGCCGCCAACAATACCCAATGCCGAGGACCAGATGACGCTATAGTCGGTCTCAAGCACAAAGGTGCTGACGGCCCAGCCGCCGATGATCCCACCTAACAGTGCGACAGAACCGGCGGCAGCTCCCAACAGGGCGGCGCGCAAGGCAAAGCTGTAAAGGATGCGGCGGCGGCTTGCGCCGAGTATCTTGAGCACTGCAGCCTCGTAGGTACGCGCGTTTTCCCCCGCAGCGGCGGCTCCGATCAGCACAAGAAAGCCAGTCAACAGCGTGGCCGCCGCACCGTATGACGTTGCAGCGGCCAGGCTGGCGAGTACATTGGAAATCTGTTCAATCGCGTCGCGCACCCGAATGGCGGTGATGTTGGGATAGGCTGTGGCCAGATCGCGCAGAATTGCGGCTTCGGCGTCTTCTTCTGCATAGACCGTCGAGATGAAACTATGAGGTGCCGCAGCGACTGCGGCGGGGTTCAGGGTCAGCACAAAGCCGATTCCGGCAGTCGAAAAATCAACTTCGCGGAAACTGGCAATTGTGGCGGTTATGTCGCGCCCCAGAATGTTGATGGTCAGAACATCGCCCAAAGACAGGCCCATTTCTGCGGCCTCTTCAGCCGCAAAACTGATCAAGGGCGGGCCTTCATAGTCGGGTGTCCACCATTCTCCGGCAGTCAGGCGGGTGTTTTTGGCGAGGTCACGCGCATAAGTTATCCCACGATCACCACGGACAACCCAGTGCTCTCCGGCAACATCAACGGCATTCTGGCCGTTGATCTGCGTGATGATACCGCGAAGCATCGGGGCGCTTTCCACGTTGCTTACGGCGGAGTCGTTGTTCAGGCGTTCGGCGAATCCTTCCATCTGATCTTTTTGGATGTCGACAAAAAAATAGGACGGCGCGATGTCGGGCAGGTTGCCGGATATGGCCTGACGCAAATTTCCGTCGATTTGCCCGACAGCGGCCAGCACCGATAGGCCCAGCCCCAGTGAAAGCACCACAGATGTTGCGCCTTCACGTGGGCCACTGATGGCGGCCAGCGCCCAACGCAAAGCGGGGCGGCCGCGCGCGATGGTGGCGCTGCGTTTAGCCAACGTTTGGATCAAAACGGCCGCGACAGACAATAGAACCAAGGCTCCGGCAAGGCCGCCTGTGGTCCAAAGCGTCAACTCGGGCGAGCCGCTGAACCAAGCGGCCAACCCTATCAGCGCCGCCAGACCCAGGGCAATGACCAGCAGATAGCGCATAGAGGGGATTGCACGGGCTGAAGACAGCGCATCGCGAAACAGAGTGGCGGCGCGTACTTCTTCGGTTCGAGCCAGCGGCCACAAGGTAAAGATCAGCGCGGTAAGCAAGCCGTATATCGCCGCTTCGCCAAGCGGTCTCGGATAGATTGAAAAGGCAGTGGGGATAGGTAGGTTTGCCTCAATCAGGGGGGACAGCAGGATCGGTGCCAGTCCGCCAAGGATCAGGCCAAGGGTGATACCAAGAATGGACAAAATACCAATCTGGATGAAATAGGTTTGAAATATCGTCGCGCGGTCGGCCCCCAACGTGCGCAAGGTGGCGATGACGCTGGTTTTTTCCGCCAGGTAGGCACGCACAGCGGCCGAAACACCGACGCCGCCAACTGCAAGGCCCGAAAGTCCGACCAACACCAGAAACGCGCCTAACCGATCAACGAACCGCGCCACGCCGGGTGCGCCATTGCGTGAGTCAGTCCAGCGCAGGCCGGATTGTCCGAATTTTTCCTGGGCAGTTTCAGCAACGGTTGTCAGATCGGTGTTTGGTGGCAGGACAAGTCGGTAATTGGTAGAGAACATTGTGCCAGACGTCAGCAAACCTGAATCCGCCAGGTCGGTCGTGCGTACTATTGTACGCGGCCCAAAGCTAAATCCACCGGCATTGTCCGGGATTTTCTCAAGAACTGCCATCAGGACGAATTCCTGAGTGCCAAGACGAAAGGTATCTCCGGTTTGCAGACCAAGCCGGTCAATCAATACTCGCTCTATCGCTGCGCCAGGTAGACCATTTTTACCTGAGAGAGCTTCGTGCAGTGGGATATCAGGGTTAAGCTGCGGCGCGCCAATCAGCGGATAGCTTTCGTCCACCGCCTTGATCTGTGTCAGCCCGTGTTCCGGTGTGCCATCATGGTCAACCACCGCCATAGATCGGAAATCGACGATTTCGGACACGCGCAGGGCATTGTCATTCATCCATTCGCGTTCATCGTCGTTGGCAAAGCGAAAGGTAAATCGCATCTCGGCGTCGCCACCGAGCAGTGCAGCCCCTTCGCGCGCCAGCCCGGCCTCGATTGCGACGCGGACAGTGCCTACAGCTGCGATGGCGGCAACGCCAAGGGCGAGGCAAGCCAGAAATATGCGAAAGCCGTGCAGACCGCCACGCAATTCACGTCGCGCAAAGCGCCATGCGATGCGCGTGCTCATTCAGCGGCCTTTTGCAGGCTGTCCGTGGCGATATAACCATCACGCAGCCGAACAATCCTGTCACAGCGTGCTGCCAGTTCTGAGGCGTGAGTGACAAGCACCAAGGTGGCCCCATTGCGGTCGCGCAGGCCGAACAACAAATCCATGATGACGGCACCGTTGGCTTCGTCGAGATTTCCGGTCGGTTCATCCGCGAGCAAAATGTCAGGACGAGGAGCCGATGCGCGTGCAAGGGCAACGCGTTGTTGTTCTCCGCCTGACAATTGCGCCGGATAATGCCCGGCACGATAACCAAGCCCGACAGTTTCCAGTTCGGCCAGTGCCCGGTCAAAAGCGTCAGGTGCGCCTGCAAGTTCCAGCGGGGTAGCGACGTTTTCCAGCGCTGTCATCGTTGGGATCAAGTGAAAGGACTGAAACACCACCCCCATATGGTCGCGTCTGAACCGGGCCAAGGCGTCTTCGTCCATAGCGGTTAGGTCGTGGCCCAATGCTCTGATGGTGCCTTTGGTGGCTTGCTCTAACCCACCCATCAGCATCAAGAGCGAAGATTTACCCGAACCAGAGGGGCCAATCATGCCCAATGTCTCGCCTTTGGCTACATTCAACGTAATGTCTTTGAGAATATCGACGCGTCCGGCATTGCCATTCAGTGACAAAGAGGCATCTTTAAGGGACAGGATTGGGTCGGTCATAAAATGTCAGGCCTTTGATCTGCTTGCATTTGGATATGGAGACGCTGGCGCAATGCGCAAGATGTTAATGAGCTTAGTTTTAATGTGGTGCGGTTCTAGTGTCACGGCTGAACCGATTACGATTGCGGCATTGGGCGATAGTTTGACTCAGGGTTATGGCCTTCAGCCCAAGGATGGGTTCGTACCACAACTGCAGCGTTGGCTGAGAGATCAGGGTGCCGATGTGGTTCTGATCAATGCTGGTGTGTCCGGGGATACTACGACCGGGGGTGCTGCGCGGATAGACTGGACGCTGACGCCGGATGTTGATGCGATGATTGTGTCATTGGGTGGCAATGATTTGTTGCGCGGCATTGATCCGGCGCTGTCGCGTAAAAACATTGATTCCATTTTAGAGGCGAGTCAAAGCGCGGGTGTTTCGGTATTATTGGTTGGGATGCCGGCGCCGCCGAACTATGGGCCGGACTACAAAAACGCGTTTGACAGCATTTTTCCGGAATTGGCAGAAGTGTACGGCGTAGCGCTGTTCCCAAGTTTCATGGCGGGCATTGGGGATGGAAAGAACCCAGCTGAAATGCTGCAATATTTACAAGACGATGGCTTGCACCCTAACCCCGAGGGCGTTGCGCTGATTGTCGAGGCGATGGGGCCTTCGGTTCTGGATCTGATCTCGCGGGTGAACAACGGAGGATAAACAATGCCCGGTCGTGTTTTCCGTACCACCAGTCCATTCGATTTGGCTGCCGTGTTAGGGGTGTCTGCAGATCCGAACGCCAATGAGCGACCGCGCACAAAAAAAGGCCGGGCATCTTGCGATGCCCGACCCTAAAACCGTTGGCAATTTAAGCCAGAGTGATATTGATCGCAGCTTCGCGGCCATCACGGCCAGGCTCGATATCAAAGTTCACTTTTTGGTTGTCGGCCAGACCGGTCAGGCCCGCGCGCTCAACAGCAGAAATATGTACGAATACATCTTTGCTGCCGCCATCGGGAGCGATAAAGCCGAAGCCTTTAGTAGTGTTAAACCATTTGACGGTGCCAGTAGCCATCGTCGTTCTCCTAGATTGTGCTGCCCACGGAATGCGGCAGGTCGGCAAAGTCAGTGCAAGATCGAAGACTGAGCCGAATAGAGGACAGTAGGGTCGATAGCGTAACGTCGCAGGGGGCATATGGAGCCTGTGGATATATAAATCAAGGATTTTAGCATTGTTACTGCCTAATTCGGCTTTTTTTTGCCGAGCCTGGAGGACTGTGACTATGGTACCAACAGGGACTCTTTCGTACAAATCGATCACGTGTTCATTTAACATCCGAATACAGCCATTGGATACTGAATGGCCAATTGTTTCAGGTGCGATGGTGCCATGAATGCGAAAATATGTGTCTACATTGTATTGGAACAGATAAAGAGCGCGGGCACCCAAAGGGTTGCCAGGGCCTCCGGGCTGCACATAGGAATTGCCGGCAAAACGCCCATAGGTTTGTGGCGATGGATCGAACTCTGAAGCAGGTCCGGTTCCTGCGAGGATGGTTGTTGCGGCTGTTGCAGCTATAAAACGACGACGAGACAAAATGAATTGGATCTCTGATCGCTAAAATTTGCGCTTGGATTATTGGTGCGGAATGCTTGCTGGTGAATGGCGTTGACGGGTTGGCCAGGCCACGGTGGCCAGTATCGCCAAGGCAAACGTGCAGGTTGCTATCCATCCAAAATACCACATTTGTCCGGCCAGCGCGTCTTCGGCGTACGATGCGGCAAATCGGGATTTGCCTACATAAGCCGTGGCAAAGGCGGCAATAGTTAGCACTGTCAGGCCTATCATTCGAATGGTTCTGGATGCCCGAAGACCCCAAAGAATAACGCTAAGTAGTAGCCCAAGACCAAGCCCGAACCAGATAACTTTGTCTGCCCACCAAGGATGCGCACCCAAGGCCTGCGTCAGTCCTGTGGTATAGACTAACAGAGCGCCAATTATTGGCAGCGCGAAGGGAAGAAATTTATTCATAACCCAGAGCTAACGCTTTTTGCGCCTCGCGACGAGGGAAGGCACGAGGATGTGATTAACGGCGATCAGGGTTGGTTGGTTACCTGCGTGATTTGCCAAAGAAATATTGACCTAGGGCGTAAATCGCAATTGCCAGCCACAAGACCTCGATGATGATGGCGCCGACATTCGGACGGACGTAGAGCGAAACCAGAATCAGGACGGCCCCGACAAGGTTGGCCAGATTGAACCCCGGTTTTTGCGCATCAACCCAGCCTCGGGTCACTGCCAGATACCCAGATGAGATAATAAGTGAGCCGACAACGCCCACCCAGTCGTATACTGTAAAACCTTCAATCATGAGCCAACTCCAGCGAAATTCATGAGGATCGGGAACGGCATATATTCTACAGATCCAAACCTAGGCGCACCAACACCGCAGTCATCAGTAAATAAAGCAGAATTGTCAGGATGCATCCTGCTAGCAGCGCAATCCAAAAGGCGACTCCCCTGTTCAGCAACAACGGGATCAGCAGGAACATAGGCAGCGACGGCAAGACGTACCAAAAAGTCGCGGTTGAGTGGTCTGCCATATTGGCCACATCCGGTTTTTCACGCCAGAGCCACATCATCCCCATCACAGAAATCAATGGCAATGATGCAATTAACGCACCAAATCCCGGTTGGCGTTTGGCGACTTCGGACACGATGGCGATTATGACACCGGAAATCGCTGCTTTGGTTATGAAATACAACATGTTGCAACAGTGGTCGTTTTCGAGGGATCTGGCAAATGGGTTAAGCGTCGCGGGCGAGGTTTGGACAGCTTGCGGTTTGCACGATTCCGCGCATCGCTGATTGCAGGTTTGTTGGCAAAGCCCACCACATCCAGCCAGACAACGTTATCTAGGCGATTTCATCCAAAATAGCGTCGTCGCCACGAACGGCACCGGTCACGAGAAAACCGGGCTCTTTCATCTGAGGGTGGCTTTCAGCCCAATCGCGAAACTGATCATTTGTAACGACTTTGGCCTGCAATTCAGTTGCGCAATCCAGCAATAGCGGGTCTGCAGGGGTATCTTTGGGGGCAACAAGTATCTGTTGCGCAGGTTGAAGTAAGGAGTTCCCCTTGCCGTCAAGCTTGAAAAAAATGGTGCGGCAGGAATTGGCGTTCTTATTGCTAACCCAATTCTCCGGCCAGTGCCTTGTCGATCAGCGCTATGGTTTCGTCCACTCCATAAAGCGCAATAAAACCACCGAATCGCGGACCTTGTGAAGCGCCTAGCAGAACCTCATACAGGGCTGTGAACCAGCCGCGCAGGGGATCAAACCGGTCACGGCCTATTGCGTAGACCACCGATTGCAACTCAGAATCCTCAATCGGTCCGTCATAATTGGCCAAAGCATCGCGCAATGCTTGCAACGCTTCGCGTTCGGTATCTGTTGGCGCGCGGAACACCCGGGTTGGCTTTACGAAATCATTGAAATAGCGCACTGCGAACCCGGCAGCATCGTCAAGATCAGGATGGGATTCACGAGATGCGTCTGGCGCATACCGATTTATAAAGCCCCAAAGCTGCGCTTTGTCCTCGGCGGCAGACACCGACGCAAGATTAAGCAGCATGGCAAATGGCACCACCATGTTGGACGTTGGCACATCGCCACCATGAATATGCCAGACCGGGTTGTTCAACTGGGCCTTTAGATCCTGCGTTGGGTAGGCACGCAGTTGTTGATGATATTCATCCACCGCTTTGGGGATCACGTCGAAATGCATCCGCTTGGCGGTTTTTGGCTTTTGGTACATAAAATACGACAGGCTTTCGGCACTGGCATAGGTCAGCCATTCATCAATCGACACACCATTACCGCTTGATTTGCTGATTTTGCGGCCGTGTTCGTCGAGGAACAGTTCATAGGTAAAATGCGCCGGGGCAGGCGTGCCCAGAATCCGGCAGATGCTGTCATAGATCGGCGTATTGGTGGAATGGTCCTTGCCATACATTTCAAAATCAACGCTAAGCGCGGCCCAACGAGCGCCGAAATCCGGCTTCCATTGCAGTTTCACCTGGCCACCAGTGACAGGTAGTGTCATTTCTTCGCCGTCTTCAGTGTCAAAGGTGATTGTGCCCGCTGTTGCATCTACATGCTTTATCGGAACATACATCACGCGCCCGCTTTCCGGGTGGATCGGCAGGAAAATGGAGTAGGTTTTGCGACGGTCTTCACGCAGGCTTTTTAGCATGACCGCCATAATCTCGTCGTATCGCTCGGCGCAAAGCAGTAGAATTTCATCAAATTTGCCTGAGCGATAAAATTCGGTTGAGCTGATAAAGTCGTAGTCAAAGCCAAACGTGTCCAAGAAACGCCGTAACATTGCATTATTATGATGGCCAAAACTTTCATGCGTGCCAAAGGGATCCGGGACACTTGTCAATGGACGTTGCAAATGTTGCTCAAGCAGTTCGGGATTAGGTACATTGCCAGGGACCTTGCGCATTCCATCCAGATCGTCCGAAAAGCAAATCAGTTTGGTCGGAATGTCGCTCAGCTCTTCAAATGCCCGCCGTACCATTGCGGTCCGCGCGACTTCGCCAAATGTGCCGATATGGGGCAGGCCAGAGGGGCCATAGCCGGTTTCGAACAGGGCATAGCCCTTTTCCGGCGGTGCCTTGGCAAAGCGTTTGAGCACCCGGCGCGCTTCTTCAAAGGGCCAGGCTTTGGACGCCAGTGCGGCTTTGCGCAGGTCAGACATTGGTGCTCTCCGGATAGATTTAGCGCGAATGGTGCGCGACGTTGCGCCGCTACCTATTGTGCTGGCGGGGCGTCGTCAATAATCTGTAGTTAATAGTGGATAATGCAAAGGACAAATCCCGTGACGCAAACTGACCCACACGCCCTGAGTCCGCAGGATTGTCTTGTCGCATTGATGATTGCCGTATCCGCGTCGGATGAAAACATTCGTACGGCAGAGCTGGTGAAAATACAGACGGCGGTCAACAATCTGCCGGTTTTTGCCGATTACGATATTGATCGCATGAACATCGCTTCCCAGATCGTGTTTGATCTGTTTGAGCAAGAAGACGGGTTGGACGTGTTGTTTGGATTAATCCGGGATAATCTGCCTGAACGTTTGTTTGAAACCGGTTATGCGTTGGCCTGTGATGTTGGCGCCGCTGACGGCACATTGGCCGAACAGGAACTGCGTTTATTGGAAGAAATGCGCCATGAACTGAACATTGATCGCCTGCACGCTGCCGCGATCGAGCGTGGTGCGCGCGCGCGGCACACGGTTTAGCACGCGGGTTTTCTTAGATATTTACCGTCCCTTCGATGACGATCTTGGTCTCGCCACCGATGTAAACTGGCGGCGTTTCACCCGTCCCAACACGAATGTGTACACGTCCAGTTCGATTTAGGTTGGTTCCCTGCGACATGGTTATGTTCCTGGTTAACCGGCCTTTGTGTTGCAACCAATGGGCAAGGGCGGCATTTAGGGATCCGGTAATGGGATCTTCGCTCATCATGCTTGAGGGCGAAATACTACGAACCTCAAAATCACATTCATGGTCTGTGGGATGGGCACCGACCAGGCTGACGCCGACAAATTCCGGCCAGAGGACTTTGCTTGAGTCCACCGCCAGCACGTCCTGTGCGCTTGGAAGTTCAAGAACTTGCCAGACCGGGCCATTGTCAAGCAGGGCGGAGCCGACAATCAAGTCCCTGGGCAGATCAAGCGCCGTCGCCAGTCGATTCAAATCGGATGTCGGCAATGCAGAAATTTTTGTTTCAGGTGCAATAAAGGCAGGAATTTTTTCGCTGAGATCAATCTGGACCAGTCCAATTTTACATTCCTGGATGATGCAATTGGGATCATTCGGAATGTGGCCTGATTTTAGCCATGCGGCGCAACTGCCAAGCGTGGGATGGCCGGCAAATGGCATTTCCCGCCCCGGAGTGAATATCCGGACTTTGTAGTCGGCTTTGGGGTCGGTTGCCGACAGTAGAAATGTGGTTTCTGCAAGATTGGTCCAGGCGGCGAATCCTTGCATTTGATCATCCGTCAGGCCATCCGCATCTATCACGACCGCAAGCCCATTGCCTTTGGTGGCAGTTGAGGTGAACACATCACATTGAATGAAACGCCGCTGAACCATGATTGTTCCTTTGTACTGAACCTTGGCAGCGTGGGTTTTCACCCACCCTACGCCCCCAACTGAACGATATCTGCGGATTTAGCGCACGAACTTCTTATGTTTCAGACGTTTGGGTTCCAAAGCATCAGCGCCCAGACGGCGCTTTTTGTCTTCTTCATAGTCTTCGAAATTTCCTTCGAACCATTCCACGTGGGCGTCGCCTTCAAACGCCAGAATATGTGTACAGATCCGGTCCAGGAAAAACCGGTCGTGTGAAATCACCACCGCACAGCCAGCGAAATCGACCAGTGCATCCTCTAGCGCCCGGAGTGTTTCCACATCCAGATCGTTGGTTGGTTCATCGAGTAGCAACACGTTGCCGCCCTCTTTCAGCAAACGCGCCATATGTACCCGGTTGCGTTCACCACCTGACAACTGGCCAACCTTCTTTTGCTGGTCGCCCCCTTTGAAGTTGAAGGACGAACAATAAGCGCGGGAATTCACCTGAGCATCACCAAGTTCGATAATTTCGGCACCGCCGGTGATTGCCTCCCACACTGTATCAGTTGCATTCAGATCATCACGTGACTGATCGACATAGCTAAGCTCAACCGTATCACCATAAGTGATCGTTCCGGCGTCTGGGTCGTGTTGCCCAGTAAGCATCCCAAACAGAGTCGATTTACCCGCACCGTTGGGGCCGATCACACCGACAATGCCACCGGGAGGTAATGCAAAGGTCAAATCTTCGATCAGTTGTTTTTCACCCATATGCTTGGACAGACCTTCGACGTCGATCACCTTGCCGCCCAGCCGTTTGCCGTTGGGAATGACGATCTGTGCATAGGTCAATTTTTCACGTTCGGACTGGTCAACCAGATCATTATAGGCATTGATCCGGGCGCGGGATTTGGCCTGACGTGCCTTGGCCCCCTGCTGCATCCACTCCAGTTCGCGCTCAAGCGTTTTCTGTTTGGATTTGTCTTCGCGTGCCTCTTGTGACAGCCGCTTGGCTTTTTGTTCCAGCCAGGCAGAATAGTTGCCTTCGTAAGGAATGCCGCGACCACGATCCAATTCCAGAATCCAACTGGTAATATCATCAAGAAAATAGCGGTCATGGGTGACGATGAGGATCGTTCCCTTATAGTCCATCAAGTGCTGTTGCAGCCAGGCGATGGTTTCCGCGTCCAGGTGGTTGGTTGGTTCATCCAAAAGCAGCATTTCTGGCTGTTGCAACAGCAGCTTGCACAGAGCAACCCGGCGTTTTTCACCACCGGACAAGGTGGCAATATCGGCGTCATCGGGTGGGCAGCGCAGGGCCTCCATGCTGACGTCAATCTGCGAATCCAGGTCCCACAGGTCTTTGGCGTCAATCTCGTCTTGCAGTTTGGCCATTTCTTCGGCGGTTTCGTCCGAGTAGTTCATTGCCAGTTCGTTATAACGATCCAGAATGTCCTTTTTCTCTTTCACGCCCAGCATGACGTTGTCCCGAACGCTTAGACTCGCGTCCAGTTCCGGTTCCTGTGGCAGATAACCAACTTTGGCGCCTTCAGCGACCCAGGCTTCGCCAGAAAACTCGGTATCCAATCCGGCCATGATTTTCATCAGCGTCGATTTACCCGAGCCGTTAACGCCAACGACACCGATTTTCACGCCGGGAAGAAAGTTCAGATTGATGTTCTCAAAGCATTTCTTGCCACCGGGATAGGTCTTTGAGACCCCTTGCATGTGGTAAACGTATTGATATGCGGCCATGATATTGTCCTCGTTTGACGGGTTGGCGGGTATCTAGTTGTTTTTGGTGGGGTGAACAATGGGATTGGGTGGAATGTGTCGGTTGATTGACAACAGCGCGCGCTTCTCTCACTCAGGCAGAGGACTACAGGAGAGATTAGTGAAAGCCGCACTGCCAATTGTCAAAGCTGGCCAAACCGTTGGTCTGCTGGGTGGATCGTTTGATCCAGCCCATGCCGGGCATGTTCATATCACACGCGAAGCGCTTAAACTGTTTGGGTTGGATCAAGTGTGGTGGCTTGTCAGTCCGGGCAATCTTTTGAAATCGCGCGGACCAGCGCCGTTGGCGGATCGGATGGAGCGAGCATGTGCGTTGATGCAGCATCCGCGGGTGACAGTTACGGATATTGAGGCGCGGTTGGGAACACGGGCCACAGCGGATACACTGGCCGCATTGCGCGCGATTTATCCGGGGGTTAGGTTTGTTTGGCTGATGGGTGCGGATAATCTGGCGCAATTGCATTTGTGGCAAGACTGGCGGTCGATCATGGAGAGTGTTCCAGTGGGTGTTCTGGCAAGACCGGGCCAACGGATTTCAGCGCGCACATCCCGGGCGGCGCAAATCTATCGTCAGTACCGAATTGACGGCGTTGCAAGTCATGCGCTGGCACGGGCAGATGCTCCGGCATGGTGTTTCGTCAATATGCCGATGGTTGACCAGTCATCAACAGTGATCCGGGCGCAGGGCAATTGGAATTCGGCGTAAAAACGTACCAAATGGGCTTTCTCTTTTGCAAGGAACTAAGACACAAACTTCAAAAAATCCGATTTGCCGTGCTTGTTTAGAACACAAAGCTACGGTTAAGTGCGGTCATGTTTAAGTTAGTATCACGACGGTTCGTGTTAACGGGTCTGGGGGCAACGACAATTGCCGGGCCCGCAATTGGCAATGCGCCAAATTCGTCCTTACGACCACAGATGCGCAACGGCAAACCGCTTGCGCACGTTGATGTCGGGGCCGGAGCACTGATACAGGCGGCGGGACTAAGCGGTGCGGTTGCGTTTTCTGTGGCGGATGCCAATACCGGTCGTCTGCTTGAAGAGATCAATGGCAACACTGCGCTGCCTCCGGCAAGTGTGGCAAAGGCGCTGACAACGCTTTATGCGCTTGAGGTGCTGGGTGCAGAATATCGGTTTACCACCAGGCTTATGACCACCGGGGCTGTGCAAAATGGCATTTTGACGGGCGATCTGATTCTTGTTGGTGGTGGTGATCCGACGTTGACGACGGATAATCTGGCGTCGATGGCAGCCGGTTTGAAATCTGCGGGTATCCGCGAGGTGCGTGGCGCGTTTCTGGTTTATGACGGATTTTTGCCGCATGTTCACAGCATTGATGCCCAACAGCCGGATCAGCTTGGATACAGTCCAGCCGTGTCCGGGATTGCGTTGAATTACAACCGGGTGCATTTCGAATGGAAACGCAGCTCAAACGGCTACGCGGTGACGATGGATGCCCGGACAAAGCGCTATCGCCCTGCTGTCCAGATGGCTCGTATGAAAGTGGTGAACAGGCGTGTGCCTGTTTACACTTATGCTGACCGAAATGATGCTGATCAATGGACCGTGGCCAGTCAGGCCTTGGGAAATAGTGGTGCGCGATGGTTGCCGGTGCGAAAGCCAGCGCTTTATGCGGGGGATGTGTTTCGCACGCTTGCGCGGTCTCAGGGGATTGTCTTGTCGGCGCCAAAGGTCGACCGAGCCTTGGCAAAAGAGGCGAAAACGGTGGTGCAGCATCACAGTAAAGCACTGCGTATCATCGTTAAGGGAATGTTGAAGTATTCCAACAATTTGACAGCAGAAATGGTTGGGATGACTGCCAGCGCCACGCAGGGGAGCAAACCTGCTTCTCTGAAGGCATCCGCCGCCCAGATGAGCCGATGGGCTGGCAAGCGATATGGCATGACGGGCACAAAATTGGTAGATCACTCCGGTTTAGGGGATGCATCACGAATGACCCCTGGCGATCTGGTTGGCGCGTTGGTACAAGTACGCAAACGGGGAATTCTGAAGCCGTTGCTAAAGCCCTTTGTCATGCGTGATGCAAAACGCCGTGTAATCAAATCTCATCCAATCAAAGTGGATGCCAAGACCGGGACGCTGAATTTTGTGTCGGGGTTGGCTGGCTATTTGACGGCGGCAGATGGTACGGAATTGGCCTTTGCCATCTTCACAGCCGACACCGCCACGCGCGGCCGAATAAAACGTGCAGATCGCGAAGTACCGCAGGGCGCGCGGACTTGGAACCGGAAATCCAAAGTACTGCAACAAGCGCTGATCGAACGCTGGGGTGCGCTTTACGGGTAATTAGCAGATGGGTGGGAGATCAGTGTGACGGGTTATGAACCGCTGAACACATTGAAACTTGTAGCGCAGGACATATGGGTCGTCGACGGCCCGATGATCCGGTTTTATGGGCTGCCATTCTCTACCCGAGCGACAGTAATCAGGCAGAAGAACGGTGATGTTTGGGTGCATTCACCAACCAAGCTGGATAGCGGGTTGATCGCTGAGCTTAATGATCTTGGCCCAGTACGACATTTGATTGCACCTAACTGGATACACTATGCCTATGTTGCAGAGTGGCAGGCGCAGTTTCCGGAAGCGGTTAGCTGGGCGGCTCCGGGCGTTAGGAAACGGGCTGAAAGCAGAGGTATGGACATGCAGTTTGACCATGACCTCGGCGACTTCGCTGAAGCACCCTGGCAAGATGAAATCGACCAGCAGATTGTACACGGTAGCAAAATGCATCGCGAAGCCGTGTTTTTTCATCGTGCCTCGGAAACCCTGATTTTAACAGACCTGATTGAAAACTTTGAGGCTGAGAAATTGCCGTGGTGGATGCGGTTGGTTGCCTTCTTTGCGGGAATAACCGACCCGGATGGGAAGATGCCACCTGACATGCGCCAGACGTTTCGGAATGGGAAGGATGAACTGCGCAAGGCCGTCGATCTGATGATCGACTGGTCCCCAGAACGTATCATCATAGCGCATGGACGCTGGTACACTTCGGGTGGTGTGAACGAGCTGAAACGCGCCTTCCGGTTTGTGCTTGAATCCTGAATGCGCGGGGCACCGTTACGGTGGTGTGAGCGCCCATTAACCCCTGATTGATACCACCTGACCTCATCCGGGCAGCTCCCGGTTTTGGGAATTTGGGCTGTGCGCGCTGTTGCGAGCAATTAGCCTGCTTTGGGAAAAGGGATGCGATATGAACAAGGCAATTACCGATGGCGTGCTGTTGATGCCGCCAGCGTTTGAATTCGGTCTGGACGTCTGGTCGAGCGGCGATGGAACGCCGGGCTCAGACACATATGATGGGGCCGCCAATGCGGCATATGTACCAGCAGATCAGGATTTCGGCGGATGTCTGGAGTTGCTGAAAATCCATAATTTGCAAAAGTTGCGTTATATGGGTGAAACGCCGTTGTTGCCGGGATGTTATTTGCAAGTCAAAGCGCGCATCAAGGCGGTCAGTGGCAATCTTCCGACAGTGCGTATTGCGGGTTGGGCAGGCGGCGCTGGCGGCAATCACGTGGCGGGAGTTGTCGAGGTTGGACCGACCAAAACGCTTGCCAGCTATGGCAATGTCGTCGAGGTTTCGGCGATTGTCGGGACAGGGTTGCGCGGGGGCGTTGACATGGTCTGGGGAGGCGATGCGCTGTATGGGCATTTCGGCCTGGACCTGACCGGATCAACCGGAGCTGTTGTACGTATTGACGACATTGAAGTGACCGACATCACCAGCGCCTTTTTACGCGATATGATGAGCATGGTGGACGTGCGTGATTATGGCGCTGTCGGCGATGGTGCAACCGACGATTCCGCCGCGTTTGATGCGGCCGACGATGCCGCAAATGGGCGTCAGGTTTTGGTCCCAGCGGGCAACTATTATCTGGGAGAGAGCGTAACCTTCAAATCGGTGGTTCGGTTTGAAGGTACGGTGTCCATGCCGACTGACAAGATGCTGATTTTGAGCAAAAATTTTGATCTTCCGATCTATATAGCGGCCTTTGGAAACGAAGAGCTTGGATTCAAAAAGGCGTTTCAGGCGCTATTGAATAACGCAGATCATGACTCGTTGGATATGCGCGGGCGCAAAATTACTATTTCTGAACCGCTGGACGTGTTCGCCGCAATCCCCAATAAATCCAGTTATGCAACTCGACGTGTAATCCGCAATGGCCAGATTGAGGCGAGTGGGACATCGGCGTGGGCGACTAATGTCGTCACATCACAGGCGACTTATGACCCAAGCGACAGTCACACGTTGAGCAATGTGGACAATATCGCCAATGTTCCGGTAGGGGCACTGATCGAAGGCAATGGAGTTGGGCGAGAAATTTATGTCCGTTCAAAGAATGTTGGCGCGGGTGAGATAACCCTGAATGCACCACTTTATGACGCCGAAGGAACGCAGAATTTCACCTTTAGCAGGTTTAAATACCTGATTGATTTCAGTGGTATGAGTTATCTTTCCAAATTTACG
This sequence comes from Paracoccaceae bacterium, assembly GCA_003354145.1. GTDB lineage: Bacteria > Pseudomonadota > Alphaproteobacteria > Rhodobacterales > Rhodobacteraceae > NORP181. Next base: position 3,371 of record PIVL01000051.1, on the reverse strand, counting down.
ATGGCTGAAATTGAATTCCAGTGCAACGGTGTTTGTAGTGGCCTCATGCTGCCTCCAAAGGGTTTGATCTTTCATGTGAAAGACTGTTTTTTCACGCGCCCGAAGGATCGCGGGATTACATCATCTGGCGATGGTTGCCAGGGCATGCTGATCGACCGGTGCCAATTCCTGACCGCTGAAGATGCATTGGATGTTGCAGATCGAACGTCAATCGCGATCAACGCAAATGCCAATGATGTAAAACTGCGCAACAACCGGGCCACAAAATTCTACCATTTTGCCGTACTCGGTGGTTCCAACAGTGTTGTCATGGGAAACCACTTTTTTCAGGGCGATAGTGTAGCAGCCGGTATACGTTCGGCTGGATTGGTATTGGTGAACAATCTTACCAGCACGGTTGTTAACAGCAATTACATAGACAATTGCTTTATCGAATGGACCAACGAGCGCGATGCCACACCAGATTTCAGCACCGGATATTCCTTTAGCGCACTAAGCGTTGGCGATAACGTATTCCTGTCTGGCGATGTCGCCCCTTGGTTCAGCTATATCGTTGTCAAACCCCACGGTACAGGACACTTTCTGAACGGGGTTAGCATCACTGGCAACAAGTTTCGCAGCTTGAGCGGAACGATCGACCGAGTGGAGCGGGTAGATACCAGTTTTGCGGATCTCGATTTCAGCCGTACCAAGAATGTGCTGTTTAACGGAAATTCCTATCACGCAGTCACTAAGCAGGTGGTGAATCCATTGCGGATCAAACACACACAATCCAGCAATGCAACGACCTGGACAATTGATGCGGATGGCGAATTGCCGTTTGGAGGACGGGTGCGCAATGTGGATTCGGTAGTCGCGACAGATAATATCCGAAATGCTTCGTCGGTGAAAAGATTCAGTATGCCCATTGCACATGCCGAGCAGGGTGCGAACAAGAATCAGGTGTCGTTGGTCTGGGAAGAATCGATGCGTGGTGAAGTGGCCGTTGTGGTGCGTATCGATGAATAGCTTGGCGGGCCTCTAACCTGTCAGGCCCATGTCCGAAGGTGACAGCGTAAACGCTTTGCCAAATCCAGCATTCAGATGGCCAATGTTTGCGCTGAACAGCACAAACGAAAAGTCGCTCAAGCCAATGTAAAGTTTGGCTTTTGGATGGTCGCGCAAATAATGCGCGGCCATTTCTTTGAAGGGAGCAGAATGATGGTGTACAAATGTCGCCGTAGCCTGCAATGACAGTCGCGGATGGGTCAGGGGGTCTCCCTTGATGCTGGGTTCTCCAATTAGCACCGAACAGACCGGATTGACCTGCAAAGCCCGAGTGTGGGCGGCAAGCCCCGAAATCAGTGACAAAGGTTGACCGCTGGCCGACCGACCAAAGGCAACGCGTGTCACAAGAGGCGAGCCATCCTCTAAAACTACGGCGAGCGCGGCAAATCTAGCGTCGCATAGCAGCTTTTGCGCAAGGTCACGCGCAGCTTCGTCGGTTGGTTGGATACGGCTTTTCATTGGCGCAGCGTATGGCGCAATTAACGATGCTTCAACCCGACTAGAACCGTCGCCACAGCGCCACTTTGAGACCGGTTCGCGCTGTTCCGAATGAACGCTGTTGAATACCGACCACCCAGGTTGAATTCCCTTTACCGGGGATTAGCAAAGATGGGGTCAATTTCCATTGAAATGGCAAGTTTTTGGCTATGGCGGTTTCCAGTTGCAACATGGGTCGAATTCGATCGGACGAAGACAACCCGGCGATCGCATCAAATTTGAAAAGCGGTCCGGGCTGGCCATCGCGGTGTTCAATCGCCGTTTCCACAGCAATCCAACCCGGTGCAAACCAATTGTCGAAACCGTACCCCCAGGACAGACCCAAACGGTACATTGGGCGCCAGTTCTGGTACTGATGGTGGCTCCCCAACCCCAGTTCCATTGCGAGTTTGCTTTGTGCCCCAAGGGACCGAAGCGGTCGTCGAATGAACAGCAAAGCATGGCCCGAAAAACCGGGTGTTTCGTATATATCAATCCCCACGTTCAACCGAGAAGTCAGCCCGTAATCCGCATAAAGACCGAATTCATAGTCGGCGACCGGCGACACGGCGCGTAGGGTCGAACTTGTCGACATAAACCCATTACCCTTTTCGCGCAGCCATGCTCCCGCCAAAACCTGCTGTGTGGCGATTAGACAAAACAAGCAGGCTAGGGCGAACCGGCGCATCAGGGCTCCTTTACCCGATCATCGGATCACATGGTTAACCAAACGTTACCTCTAGGGTTCGGTCAGCAATAAGTTGTGGATTTCAGCAAAATGGGAACCGCAATTGCTGTGCTTTTTGCCAGCTTCAAACTATCAGTCGAACTATCTGACCTAAATCAATGCATTTGCCTGCCAAGTGTTGCAAACTAGCCCAATTCGCAAGGAGACAAAAATCATGTACCAAAACATTCTTATACCGATTTCGTTTGACGAAGACCGTGATGTGTCTGGCCCAACGAAAGTGGCAAAACTGTTGGCGTCGCCCAACGCTAACATCACCTTTCTGCATGTTATCGAGCACATCCCGAATTATGCAGTCTCATACATGCCTGAAAATTACTTGCTTGAAGCCCGAATCGCAATTCAGGGCAGGCTAGAGGAAATCGCCAGCGAAACTCCAAATGCAAAAGGCGTGCTGATCGAAGGTCATTCGGGTCGCTCTATTCTGGATTGGGCAGATTCCCACTCGGTGGACCTGATAATCGTGGCTTCGCATCATCCAAGTATGAAAGATCTGCTTTTGGGCTCGACCGCTTCGCAGGTTGTGCGTCATGCAAGTTGCGCCGTGCATGTGGTTCGCTAAGGCGGCTGCTTTGATCTGACTATAGCCTGTCGTTGTTCGCGGTCCAAACCACTAAGTATGTCAGGTGAAAAGAATGAAAACCAGGAACTGGGTGTGAGCGGCCCCACTTGAGTGGTCCAGTTGGTGCAGTTTTGGCTGTGCCACCACGCCATATTTCACCAATTGGTGGACGCGTTGAAAACCGGATTCAGCGGTTAGGACCGCAACAACACTTTGTTGGAGTGAACCACTTCGGCGATTCGGGCGTGATGCACCTGGGTGTTCTGGGGCGAGCGTAGCAACACAGTTTCGGCCTTGTCCAATGCCTGCTCAAATTCAACTGTGGCATTCGGGATCGCTGCTGGTTTGATTGGCGTATAAACGTCAAACCCCTTGCGCTTTTTCCTTATTGTGGGGTCCGCGTTCTGATCCACGATCCGATCATTCGTTATGGCTAGCACGATGGTTGGATTCGCTCAATCAGGCGACTACCGCTTCCGCCGTTTCACATTCCCGCCGTGCTGTCCCGGCCTTCCAGCCGTTGACCGTCCGCGTGAC
>PIVL01000050.1 GCA_003354145.1 Paracoccaceae bacterium | reverse complement strand
ATTGGTGCCGAAGATTCGCGCATTGCTGCCATTGGCATCGGTCGCGGCCCACCACCCTGTTCCGAGATCGACAAAACTGGCCCTAACGAGACATTCGCCGCCGATGTCAGTAGCTCGGCCCGCGCTATTGCATCGGCCACAGCGGCCTGTTGCGCCTTTGCCAACAGGGGGTCAGTTTTCTGGACCGAGAACTGCAAGCTATTAAAATTATTTGCGCCATCCGCGATCACCGCATCCAGAATGCCACCTAGATCATCCAGCTCACGAATGCGCACCATCACCATATTGGACGCCTGAAAGCCGGTGATCTTTGGCGTTCCATTTGAATCGCTTGAGCGGTTCGACCAGACGGGATGAATCGAAAATTGTTGCGTTTGCATATCTCGTTCGGCAATTCCTTTACCCGTAAGTCGCTCTAGAATGGCCGAAACCGCTTTGGACGTCGCAGCCATCGCATCGGCGGGCTCGGCGGCTTCGTTGGTAACACCAAGCGTAATCGTCGCCATATCAGGTGCAGCAGCAACTTGGCCGGTCCCGGTCACCGTGATTTGCCTTTGTGCGGTTTCGCCGTATGCTGCACCACCAATAGCCAGAGACAACGCCGTCAGGATGAAAATCAGTCTTTTCATGCGCCCATTCCTTGTTAGATTGTAAGATATTTGGGCAGGATGCGCACCTCGGACAAGCCCTGACAAGGAGAAGTTGTGTGTTTTTCTTTTCCTCGGCAATATCCTGCTCTAAACTATGCTCGGTGAGCACAAGAAACGCGCTCTGCAAATTGAATGGACTAGCCGAAATATGAAACCGGGTTTCGCGCTCTCATTATCGTTCGAAGGTATCTCGCTATTGCATCGCGCTGCTGGCGGGTGGCGGACGGTAGGCGATGTTTCATTGGACAACGCCGACCTTGGGGCAGCACTTGGCGATCTGCGGGACAAGGCCCTGCGGCTTGCACCGGGTGGATTGTCCTGCAAGCTGATTATCCCTAGTGAGCAGATCCGGTTTCTTACGATCGAGACTGGCAGCGCAACCGATGGTGCGCGCACCGAAATGGTGCTTGCGGCCTTGGACGGGGCAACGCCCTATCCGGTGACGGACCTGGCCTTTGATATCTCGGTCGAAGGCGACATGACGCATGTTGCGGCTGTAGCCCGCGAAACATTGGCCGAAGCCGAAGCCTTTGCTGTTGAGCATTTGTTCAACCCGGTAAGCTTTGTGGCGATCCCCGGAGACAATCTGTATCTGGGCGAGCCGCATTTTGGCCCTACCTCACATGCAGCAGGTTTTCTTGGCGATGACCGTGCCAAAGCAGATCACGTCGCCGTTGTTGTTATCGGCGTGGCCGATATTCCTGAGCTTGTGCCCGATTCAGAACCGGAACCAGAACCGGAGCCAGAAATACCGATGGCGGGGTTCAGCAGTCGACGCCAAATATCCCCGACCCCGAATATTGATCCACCTGCACCAACAGATGTTGATGCTTCACCGGAAACCGTAGCCGAGGCTGATCCGCAACCGATCCCCAAGGCCCCGGCACCAATCGCAGCCCCGCAGATCGATCTACCGGAACCGGTCGCCGACGCACCGTCTTTGTCCGGTGCGACACGGGACCTGGATGCGCCTGTCCCAATTGCGACAGCAAGTCCACCGATTGAGACCTTGCAAGAACCAACCTCACCAATCGTCCCTGTGCCAGCTCCGCTGGGTGAACCAGCTGCGGCACCAAAAGTAGAAAACCCTGACAGGAAGGGCGGATTTCTTAGCCGTCGCAAAGGCAAACCTACCGCTCTTGCTGCCGCTCCGGTGCATCGTGTGGCCCCGATGGAAGTGCCCGAGGCCGTTGCTAGCAGTGCCGGTGAAACCAACGAAGCGCAGCGCATGACGGTGTTCGGAGCCCGAAAAAACACCAAAATCGGCGGGAAACCGCGCTATCTTGGTTTGGTTCTGGCTGCAGCATTGTTGCTGTTTCTGGCTGGAATCGCTGCTTGGGCTTCGTTGTTCACGGATACAAAACTGTCGCACTGGCTGTTTCTTGATCCTGCGGACACCGAACTTGCAATGGAACCGGAACCGCCTGAGGAACTTCCGGTCGTCGCGACGCCACAGGCAGAGCTTCAGCCGACAGAACCACTTGCACCATTGCGCACCCCCGCGGATCCGGTCCTTGCCTCTTTGCCACCCGCAGAGCCAGCCCTAAGCCAAACAGACGCCGCAGTGCTTGACGCCCTGCGCGAAACGGATCGACCTGCTGAGTACACCGAAGCCGAAACCGCCCCCAGAGATATCATCGCTGGCGCGGGCCATGTCACTCCGCAAGGGCTGGAAACCCCCGCCGTTATTGGTCTGGACGATCTGTACATGGCCTCGATTGACCGCACGGATCTGTCCCATGACGCTGTGGCACTGCCGTCCCTAGCCAGTTTGAATACGGATGACGCTCCGGGATCTGTCGCCTCGCCTGTGGATTCTGGTACTGAATTTGCTCTGGACGCGCGTGGGTTGGTCACCCCCACTGTAGATGGCACGGTCAATCCCGACGGCGTGATCGTTTATCTGGGCCGACCGCCTATCCTCCCCCCAGCTACCCCGGCACGAGATGATCCGGAAGCCGAACAAGAAGATGTTCAAAACTATCTTGCTGCCTTGCGCCCGCTGGCACGACCCGACGATTTGGCCGAACTGACCGAGCGCGCAAATCTTGGAGGTCTGACGCGAACCGAACTTGGCCGCGTGCGCCCCCTGATGCGCCCAGAGTTGCCAGTGATTGCCGAACCAACCGAGTCAACGGGCACCAAGCTGGCAGTTGCGGTGTCGGTTAAACCGCTGCTCAGACCGGCAGATTTGGTGCAAACAGTTCGAGTCTCGAATTTGGGCTCAACAGCAAACATTTCGCAGGCCGCAACCATCGCTCCGCGCACGGTCAAACCCAAGATCCCATCCTCGGCCTCGGTGGCGCGTCAGGCGACGCTGGACAATGCCATCAACCTGCGCAAAATCAATCTTATCGGCGTGTATGGCACGCCGGCCAATCGCCGCGCATTGGTGCGGTTGCCAAGCGGTCGTTATAAGAAAGTCAAAATCGGTGACAGCATCGACGGCGGCCGGGTTCTGGCCATAAGTGACAGCGAACTGCGTTATCAAAAAGGTGGCCGCAACATGACGCTGAAAATCCCCAGCGGCTGAAGCGTTGCTGCTGCAGGCACCTTGTCGGGTGATTGTCATGCTCCTGTCGGGTCGCTGGCGTGGTGTAAATTGTCAATCTTTCCTACCTCCTAAATGTAACAAAACAAGGAGATTGAAATGACTTTGCTTGAACGCCGCCAAGGACTTGGCTGGACACAGGAACATCTCGCGCAAACGTCTGGCATTAGTGTGCGTACCATTCAACGACTTGAAAATGGGGCCGCCGCAGGAGGCGACAGCCTGCAGGCGCTGGCGGCAGCACTTGGCTGCGAGGTTTCGGACCTTCTGGAAAATGCCATTACTCCAGGCCAGGAAGAATACACTAAACAGCTTTTGGGCTTTCGCGCCCACATGATTTCAGCGGCGATTATCATGCCTTTTCTGGTTCTGCTCAACTGGCTGGCGACACCCGGAGCCGGTTGGATCCTGTTCGCACTTGGGGCTTGGGGTGTAGCGATCGCAGCACATGCGGCATTGGTGTTTTGGGTCTATCGACCTGCCTACAGCACGTCCTGAACAAAAACACGCCGCAGGGTTTGCCCCTGCGACGCTTTCTGCGGAGCCGCATATTTTAGCGCCCCACCTCCCCTGTTTGTATACTCGTCGACCTTGATCGCCTGTCCGGAATTCAGGCAACCACGATCTCGCCATTGTCAATTTGTTCCTGCTCGATGGATTCAAACAGCGCTTTAAAATTGCCTTCACCAAAGCCATCATCGCCTTTGCGCTGGATGAACTCAAAAAAGATCGGGCCAATCACCGTTTTTGAGAAGATTTGCAAAAGGATGCGGGTTTCGCCGCCATCCACAACGCCTTCGCCATCGATCAAAATGCCGTATTTCTTCATCTTTTCAATCGGTTCTTCGTGGCCTTGCACGCGATCATGGCTAAGGTCGTAATAGGCAGATGGCGGGCCGGGCATGAACTTGATGCCTTTTTCAGCAATCAGATCGGTCGCGGCATAGATGTCATCGGTCCCAACCGCGATATGCTGGATGCCTTCGCCTTTGTACTTTTTCAGATAGGCCACGATCTGCCCGGTTTCTCCGCGATCCTCATTGATTGGAATGCGGATGCGCCCACAAGGTGAGGTCAGCGCGCGGCTGAACAGACCGGAATGTTTACCTTGAATGTCAAAGAACCGGATTTGTTTGAAATTGAACAAATCACCATAAAACCCGAACCATTTGTCCATATTACCTTTGAACACATTATGGGTCAGGTGATCGAGATAATAGAATCCATCGCCGCGCGGTTTGGACTGCTCAAGCCAGTTGAATTCGGCGTTATAGGGACTGGTGTCGTAATACTGATCGATGAAATAGATCAGCGAACCACCGATGCCTTTGATCGCCGGAACATCCATGGTTTTATCGCTCCCAAGATAGGGTTCAGCACCTTTGGACACGGCATGGTCAAACGCATGTTGTGCATCCACAACGCGCCACCCCATCGAGGGTGCGCAAGGCCCGTGTTCATCGACAAACCGCGCGGCAAAGCTGTTGGGTTCAGCGTTCAGAACATAGGTAACGTCGCCCTGCTGCCACAGCTCGACCGCTTTGGTTTTGTGACGGGCAGTCAGCGCATAACCCATGCGGGCAAACAGATCGCGCAGCTCTTGCGGTTCAGGATGTGAGAATTCGACAAACTCAAAGCCATCAGTGCCCGCAGGATTGTCGTCACTAATTGTTGATTTTGCTGCATTGTGCGGAAAAGGGCCCATTGAGATGTCTCCTGTTGCAAGTTGTTCGCTAGGTGCTAAATAGACGCAAAGCAGCGCATTTTCTGCGCGTATTTTGGTGTGATTTGTGTTATTCTCGCGTGAAGTTTGCGTGAATTGTTAAAAAATTGGAAATACTCCGCATATGCTAGACAACACAGACACCCGACTGCTGGCTGCTTTGCAAAAAGACGCCCATCTGACCGCTCACCAGCTTGGGGAATTGCTGAACCTGTCGCCCAGTCAGGCGGGACGCCGCCGACAACGGCTTGAGGCCGATGGCTATATTCAGGGTTACTCGGCACGGCTTGATCCGCAAAAGCTTGGCCTGCATGTGCAGGGCTTTGTTCAGGTGCACCTGAATGTGCATGGGCCCGAACAATCCGCCGGTTTCGCCCGGCTGGTCAATCTGAGACCGGAAATCACCAGTGTCTGGACCATGACCGGGGATGCCGATTATCTGTTGCGGGTTTATTGCGTTGATCTTCCGGCGTTGAACACCCTGTTGCACGAGGTATTGTTACCCCATCCTGCAGTGTCGCGAGTACAAAGCCAGATCGTTATGGACCAATTAAAACGCGACGCACCGTTGCCGACCTAAGAAAGGCGAAAACCATATGGAAACCATCCTGTTTCAGGCCTCGGTCTATCTGGCTGCTGCGGTCATCGCGGTGCCAATTGCAGCGCGTCTGGGGCTGGGGTCGGTGCTGGGCTATCTGGCCGCCGGAATAATCATTGGCCCGGTGTTGGGGTTGATCGGCACCAATATAGAAGGTTTGAACCACTTTGCCGAAGTCGGCATCATCATGATGCTGTTTCTGATCGGGCTTGAGCTGGAACCCCGTGCCCTTTGGGACATGCGGCATCGACTTGTTGGCATGGGTGGTTTGCAAATCGCACTTAGCACGCTGGCGTTGATGCTGGCGGCGATCGCCATGGGCAAACCGTGGAACGAGGCGTTAGCGATTGGTTTGGCATTGTCATTGTCATCAACAGCAATCGTGCTGCAAACCCTGTCGGAAAAAGGACTCATGCAAACCGGAGGCGGGCGCGCGTCGTTTTCGGTTTTGCTGACGCAGGATATTGCGGTGATCCCGATACTGGCGTTTTTACCATTGCTGGCTGGTAACGCTATCGTCCGCTTCGCCGATGATGGCTCAATCGTGCGCGGTGCTGCCAATGAGATGGCTGAGCATGGCGAATTGTCACTCGTAGAGGGCTTACCGGGTTGGGGCGTGACATTGGTAACAATCGGGGTCGTTGGCCTGATTGTTCTGGCCGGTATCTACCTGACTCGCCCACTGTTCCGGTTCATCCACTCGGCCAATCTGCGCGAAATGTACACCGCGTTGGCCTTGCTGATTGTGGTGGGTATCTCGTTTTTGATGGTACTTGTCGGTCTGTCCCCTGCCTTGGGTGCATTTCTGGCCGGCGTCGTTCTGGCCAACAGTGAATTCCGTCACGAGTTGGAAAGCGATTTACAGCCCTTCAAAGGTCTGTTGTTGGGGCTGTTTTTCATCACTGTCGGGGCCGGTTTCAATTTTAACGCCTTCTTTGCGGATATGGGCGATCTGATTGGGCTGGCTTTGCTGGTGATCCTTGTCAAAGGCATCTTGCTTTATCTCATTGGGCGCGCCTTTAAGTTGCATGGCCGCGACCGGTGGTTGTTCACGCTTGGATTGGCGCAAGCAGGTGAATTTGGCTTTGTGCTGGTTGCATTTTCACTGCAGCAAGGCGTGATGCCGGTTGAGCTGTCAGAAAAGCTTTTGTTGGTGATCGCTTTATCAATGTTGATCACACCGCTCTTGTTCATCCTCTACGAATTTATTTCGCGGCGTATGTCATCACCAAAGAAAAATTACGAGGCCGATACAATTGATGAACAAGGCACGGTAATCATCGCCGGGATTGGCCGTTTTGGACAGATCGTCAACCGGCTGGTGCGGGCAAGCGGCTTTAAAACCGTGGTGTTGGACAGCGACATGCAAACCATCCAGTTGATGCGTCGGTTTGGGGTCAAAGGATTTCTCGGAGATCCGACCAGACCAGAACTGCTCAAGGCTGCAGGGCTAGTTGATGCGCGGGTGTTGGTGGTGGCGATGGACGACAAGGTTGCCGTGACCAAGCTGGTAACATTTGCCAGGCGCCAACGCCCCGATTTGCACATCGTTGCCCGCGCCCACGACCGCAATCATGTGTTTGAGCTGTATGCCGCCGGAGCCGACGACATTGTGCGCGAGATGTTTGACAGCTCGTTACGCGCGGGACGTTATGTGCTTGAGAATGTCGGATTGTCCGAATTTGAAGCCGCCGAGGCGGAATCGACCTTTTATGCCCATGATCGCCACTCGATCAGGCAATTGGCCGATGTGTGGGACCCTAGGGTGTCACCGTCCGAAAACGCGGCTTATATTACCCGTTCCAAAGAATTGGAAAAGGATCTGGAATCCGCTTTGTTGACACGCGCCGCCGAGAATGAGGCCAAAAAGGCCTGACCTCATTCTCGCCCAGCTGGTTTAGCTGTCCGAGACGCCTGCTTCGGCAAATGTTGCCATGCCGCTATGACAGGCCACAGCGCTTTTCAGGATGTTTATCGCCAATGCGCCACCTGACCCTTCGCCCAATCGAAGGCCCAGTGACAACAGCGGCTCTTTGCCAAGTTTTTGCAGCAACACGCTATGCGCCGCTTCGGCGCTTTGATGTCCCGCGACTGTATGGTCAAGCGCGCCTTTGCTGATTTCTTGCAGGCAGGCCGCGGCGGCACAACAGATGAACCCATCCAGAATAACCGGAATATTCCTGGAACGGGCGGCTGCAATTGCCCCCGCCATAGCGGCGACTTCACGCCCGCCAAGACGTGCCAGAATGTCGATCCCGTCATGTGGTGTTTGGGTGTGAAGGGCCACACCCTCGGCGACCACCCGCGTTTTGACCTGCAATCCGGCGTCATCAACGCCCGTGCCGCGCCCGGTCCAGTCAGCGACGTCACCACCATAAAGCGCGGCACAAATCGCTGCCGCCGCAGTGGTGTTGCCAATGCCCATTTCTCCGACAACCAGCAAATCAGCATTCTCGTCCACCGCCCGCCATCCGGTCTGCAATGCTGCAAGACAATCCGCATCATTCATTGCCGGACTTTGCGTAAAATCGGCAGTGGGTCGGTCAAGATCTAGCGCATGCACATCCATTTTTGCACCAGCAGCCCGTGCCAGTTGATTGATTGCTGCGCCACCATGCTCAAAATTCGCCACCATCTGCACGGTGACTTCGGCGGGAAATGCCGACACGCCCTGTGCGGTCACCCCATGATTTCCAGCAAATACAATAACTTGTGGCGCTAAAATTTCAGGCCGACCAGTCCCGCGCCAACCACCATACCAAATTGCCAGATCCTCTAGGCGTCCTAGCGCACGGGGGGGCTTGGTTAGCTGGCTATTTCGTTCTTGGGCGGCAGCATTTGCAGCGGCATCGGGCCCATGGGCCGCGCCAAGTAATGTGCGAAAGGTTGAAAGATCAGAGAAGTCGGACAGCATGTTAAGCCTCATTGCATCAGGATTGACCTCGGTGTTTAACGGTTGCGTCCTCAATCGCAAGACCCGGAAAGGGCCAGCAAATGCGCAAAAACGACACGGCCATGATTTATCTGCAGGATATTGCCGTGGCGCTGGTTCTATTGACCCGTTTACCGTTGCCTGCCCTTCCCGAATGGGCGTTCAAGCGACAGGCCCGTGCCACCTGGGCCTTTCCATTGGTTGGTGTTGTGGTCGCGCTAATCGCCGGAGGCATTGGCTTGAGTCTGCTGTCACTTGGGCTACCAGCGGCGGCAGCGGCCGGGATAGTTCTTGCAGTGCAGATCGTTCTGACGGGGGCCATGCACGAGGACGGGCTAGCGGATAGCGTGGATGGATTGTGGGGTGGTTTCGATCGCGAAAGGCGGTTGGAAATCATGAAAGACAGCGCCATCGGGACCTATGGAGTTCTGGCCCTGATCCTGTCTGTGGGATTGCGTTGGGTGGCGCTGACGGTGCTTTTACCATTGGGAATTGGCGCCGTACTGGCCGCCGCAATCCTGTCCCGCGCGATATTGCCTGTTGTTATGACATCGCTGCCGACAGCCCGGCGCAGCGGGTTGTCCCATAGCGTCGGAGCGCCCGATCAAAAAGTAGGTGCGCTTGCGTTGGGCATTGGTGTGGTACTGGCAACAATACTGATGGGAACAGTCATCATCCTGCCCATGGTCATCGCCTTTTGCGGGGTTTTCGCCCTAAGCCGTATCGCATTGGCCAAGATAGGCGGGCAGACCGGAGATATTCTGGGGGCATCACAGCAGATCACCGAAGTGATTGTGCTATTGGGTTTAGCCGCAATGATCGGTCAAACGATTTAATCAAAAGTGGCGGAGCCAAAGGCCCGCCACTTTTGGTCGTAATTTTGTCTACAGATCAGGCAGCAGCAGGAGCGCGTGACATCAGCACGTCACCCATCTTACGCGCGGCCAAAATTTCGTCGCCACCACCAACGGCAGCAACTTCGCGGGTCATACGTTCCAAAGCCGCCTCATAAAGCTGACGCTCAGAATAGCTCTGCTCGCGCTGGTCATCGGTGCGGTGCAGATCGCGGACAACTTCGGCAATCGCGATCAAATCACCGGAATTGATTTTCTGTTCATATTCCTGTGCTCGGCGGGACCACATGGCGCGTTTGACCTTGGCCTTGCCCTTAAGCGTATGCATCGCCTTGCTGATGACATCAGGTGGGCTAAGTGTACGCAGGCCAATTTCGATGGCTTTATCGGTCGGAACCCGCAATGTCATTTTGTCCTTCTCAAAGGAAATCACGAACATTTCGAGACTGAACCCGGCCACTTCCTGTTCTTCGACCGAAATGATCTGGCCAACGCCATGCGCGGGGTAGACCACATATTCATTTGGACGAAAGTCGAGCTTTTTCGATTTTGACATTCATGTCTTCCTTAGTTTTTACCGGTATGCAGCGACAAAATCACAGCGTCGGGGCATGAAGCATGTCCCGGTCAACTGTGTTCTGACGCAAACAAAACTTTCCCAATCAGGTTTATCCGTTGGGATTTATCCGGTCTCTGGCATCATTTGTACGGGTTATATAGCACAAAAATCACCTGATCAAAAGTGGACCAGCGCAAATTAGTTTAATTCTGAACAAGTTCAGGACTTTAGCGATGGCCTATTTGTTGGATTTGGCAGGTTTCAGTGCTGCGCCGCAGCGATTCGCCTAGCCTCCTTCGCCCGGAGCTTCGGAAAAGTATTTCTCGAGTTTGCCGGTCTCGCCATCACGTTCGGCGGCGTCGGGAAGCTCATCCTTTTTGCTGATGATAACCGGCCACATCTCTGAATATTTGCGGTTGAACTCGACCCATTTGTCGGTGTCCGGCTCGGTATCCGGGCGGATTGCGTCCGCCGGGCATTCCGGTTCGCAGACGCCGCAGTCGATGCATTCATCGGGGTGAATCACCAACATATTCTCGCCTTCGTAAAAACAGTCCACAGGACAGACTTCGACGCAGTCCGTATATTTGCATGCAATGCAGGCATCATTGACGATATAAGTCATGGTTGGCTTTCAGATTCACGTTTCCGGGCACTAGCTAATTCAGAGAGGCCCGGCAATCAAGATGTCATTATCACAACACCAAACCGTAAGGACCAAGTTCAACGGAACGAGCGCGGTGGGGAACAGGTTTCCACGCAAGGCATGCAACAAGCAGTGTGGCCCAAACCTTAACTGCCATCACGCAACGCATCCAATGCGCGGCGGTCTTTCTTGGTTGGGCGTTCACCCACCCTTTCGACAGGGGGCGATTTGACCGGAGGCGAAAGATCTTCGTAAAGCAATTGCGCCTCGGCGGCCGGGCCGCGTCGTGTGCCCAGCGCAACCACGCGAATGACGCGAATGTCGCCTTCTTTCTGGAAGGTCAGAACCATTTCTGCCGTCACCGGATATGCGGCTTTACTGACACGCACGCCGTCAACGCGCACGTATCCACCTGTCACCTGCCGAGCAGCCAGCGTGCGGGTTTTGAAAAACCGCGCATGCCAGAGCCATTTGTCGAGGCGAAGCTTATCCACCCCCTCGCCCACGGGTTATTTATTGTCTTTCAGCCCCATAAGCGCAGCCGCAAACGGGTTGTCGGGATCAATTGGCTTTTCCTTACGCGGCGGACGGGCCGTAAAGGTTTTAGCGCCTTGCTGCGGACGATCACCGGGCTTTTTACCCTGTGGTTTGCCACGCGGCTTGCCTTTGCCTTTGGGTTTGTTGCCATCTTGCTGCCCACGCGGACGATTGTTTGACGGACGCACGCGAGCCCATGTGAAGGTATAAAATACCTCTTGCTCAGCAGTGTTTTCAGCTTTTGGTTCTTTTGCTGACTCTTCAGCTACAGGCTCCTTGGCAGGCGTTGTTTCTGCAGGCGTTTCGACCTCGGCAGTAGCATTTGGCATAGGCTCTACAGCATCCGACGTCGCCTCACCTTCTGCTTTAACCTCAGGAGTAGTGACTTCGGCAACTGGTGCCGCTTTCACTTTCACCCGTTCGCCTTTTTCCGCCTTGTAGCCCAGTCCCTGCATCAGGTTTGCAAACTGCTCAAGCGTCATGCCAGTGATCGACAGCATGTCAGCCTTGGCTTCAAAACCGCCACGGCTGTCTTCTGAACGCAGCATGTCGGCCAGACGTTCCAGCATATCAATACGGATCGCACGTTCGCCTGCCGCGCGATAACCACACATTGCGTCAGTGCCCGCTGGGGCATCCTTGGCAACCGGAACCGTAACCAGGCCCGGAGGTGGAGATTCAGGAAACTCTTGCAAGCCTTTGGAAAGCGCCCACAAAACCAAACGCAGCCGGGTTGGAGCGGGTTTCAGCAGCAGCGGCATAAAGATGGTGAACTGACCAAATCGGATACCATGTTTGCGCAACACCGCGCGCGCGCCCTGATCCAGTTCCTTGACTTCCTGTGCCACGTCATCACGCAGCAAAACACCCAATGCCTCGACCATACGAAACGCAAATCCGCGTGCTTGACCGGCCAGTTCTTCGTCACGTTGCAGGTTCAGCAATGGTTCAAACAGCGCCGTGACCTTTCGGTCGATGAAATGCTGCAACCGACGCTGCACCTTTTGCGCAACATCCGGCCCCGCCGCATCATCGACAAACACCTCAACCAGTGGCTTCATCGGTTCGGACCCAGCGACCAGCTTGCCGACCGCATCTTCGCCCCACATCAGACCGCCTTGTTCGGTAAAGTCTATTTCGGTATCTGGCGCGTTATAAAACCGGTCAGCGCGCAAATGGAAATGTGGCGCAAGCGCCTTAAGCGATGCCGCCTTAAGCACCTTTTCCTCGGCACCAGTGGCGTTTTTGTCCGGACTAAACCGGAAACCTTCAAGTTTCCCGACGAATTCGTTTTCGACGGTCACTTCACCTTTATCGTTCACTTCGGCCAAGATGGCCTCCTTTTGGTTGAGCCGGCGCAAAAGCACGGATGTGCGCCGGTCCACAAATCTTTGGGTCAGACGCTCGTGCAGCGCATCCGACACTCTGTCTTCTACAGCGCGGGTTTCGCCGCGCCAATGGCTTTCGTCATGTAACCAGCCTTTACGTTGTGCGACATAGGTCCAAGTCCGAATAAACGCCAATCTTTTACTCAAAGTGTCTATATCGCCATCAATCCGGTCAATGCGTTTGATCTGTTGTGCGACATAATAGTTAGGCACCGCACCACTTTGATGCAAATGATTAAAGATCAATTCAAGCAATCCGGCGTGTTCACCATGACTGATGCCGCGAAAATCCGGGATGCGGCAGACATCCCAAAGCAGGCGAACCGATGCTGTGTCGCTGGCCCGTGCCGCCACTTCGCTGACCTGCGACAGGGTTTTGAGCACACCCAGGTCATCCGCCTCGCGGGCGCGAACCAGATTTTCGCTGTCTGGTGGCGCCTCTAACGAATGGATCAACGCTTCGATTGAACCGAAACGAAGTGCTGCACTACGCCAGTTCAGTTTGCGCATTGGTGTGAACCGGTGATCCATGATCGACTGTGCCACTTCGGCGTGAAGCGGCGCAGCGTCGCCTGTTACCCCAAACGTCCCATCCGACATCCCGCGCCCTGCCCGGCCCGCGATCTGAGCTAACTCATTTGGGGCCAATGGGCGCATCCGTCGGCCATCGAACTTACTCAGCGAAGAAAACGCCACATGATCGATGTCCAGATTCAGACCCATGCCGATGGCGTCAGTCGCCACCAGATAATCAACCTCGCCATTCTGATACATGGCAACCTGCGCATTGCGCGTGCGCGGACTAAGCGCGCCCATCACCACGGCCGCCCCGCCCTTTTGGCGGCGGATCAGTTCGGCGATGGCATAAACGTTATCAACCGAGAACCCGACAATGGCACTGCGCGCAGGCATGCGGCTGATCTTTTTGGCACCGGCATAGGCCAACCTGGACATACGTTCACGCCGCATGAACTGTGCCTCAGGCACCAATTCCCGAATTGGGCCGCGCATGGTGTCGCTGCCTAAAAACAATGTTTCGTGCAGACCACGGGCGCGCAGCAAACGGTCGGTGAACACATGCCCGCGTTCCGGGTCAGCACAGAGTTGAATTTCATCAATTGCCAGAAAATCAACGCCCATACCCTCGGGCATGGCCTCAACAGTGCAAACCCAATATTTCGCGCGCGGTGGTAAAATACGCTCTTCACCCGTGACCAATGCGACAACGGATGGACCGCGAATCGCAACAATGCGGTCATAAACCTCGCGCGCCAACAGACGCAGCGGCAGGCCAATCACCCCTGTTCGGTGCCCCAGCATCCGTTCAATCGCATAGTGCGTTTTACCAGTATTGGTAGGGCCTAAGACGGCCACAACCCGAGATGACCCAGTCACCTTTGCCCCCTGATCCAAATTCCGGACCTATAATGTCTTGCCCATCACATGGGGCTTTAGCCGCTCAATTGCTTCTGTAGCGGCTTCGTGATGTGGATGTATAGCCTGAACTCGCAGATATGCCTCATAGGCGAGTTCGCTGTCACCAAAAGTTTCCAAAATAGCGGCTAGCCCAAGAATGGCGTTATAGTTGTTCGGGTTCAGTGCCAGCGCTGTTTCCAGATCAAGAAGTGCAGGACCCAGCAGATCAGCAGCAAAATAGGCGCGTGCGCGTACGCTCCAGCCTTGCGCAAATTCGGGTGCATGGTCGGTCAACGCAGTAAGATGTTCGATTGCAGCATCTATGTCCTCAACGTCCAGCGCATCGCGCCCGCGTTTCAGCAAAAGGTCCATCGCGGCCGATCCGCTTTTGCTCCAGATTGCTTGCAACTGCCGTTCTAGCCGAAGCGCCTCGGCCTCATTTGCCTCTGCCAGTTGTTGCAACAACACAGTTTCATCAGTCAAATCGGCATTTTGGGCACTCACAGGCAAGCAAAGCGTGACTATCATCGCAATTGCCGCCACGGTAGTTTTGAATATGGGGTGTTTAATGTTCATAACATTGATCAGTGTAACGCGATGCGCGTCGATTTCCAGACACAAGCGCATCAATCTTTTATGAGGACGAACTATGAGCGACTTTCTTGAGCAAGCTGCGGCCGAGCTGAACGAAAAAATATCCGGATTTGATGGAACTGCAAAATTTTTCATCGAAGGTACCGGGGCAATTGTTCTGGACAGCGACGGCGCGCGCGTTTCCGATGATGACGCCGAAGTCACGATGACTGCGGATGCCGAAACCTTTGAGGCGATTTTTTCGGGTGAGTTGAACCCAACCAGCGCCTTTATGACCGGCAAGCTGACCATTGACGGCGACATGGGCATGGCAATGAAACTGGCGTCGGCTCTGGCCTGATGACATTGGCGCCCGCCCCCTATTTTGACGACATAACAGACGAGTCGTCCGGGGGCGTGGCGCACTGGATCACAACATCAGACGAATTATGCATCCGCGTCGCCCATCAGCGACCAGAGAATGTTGCCCAGGGAACCGTGCTGATCTTCCCTGGGCGCACCGAATACATCGAGAAGTATAGTCATGTAGCGCATGAACTTGCGGCGCGTGGCTATGCGACTCTGACAATCGACTGGCGCGGTCAGGGTCTTGCTGATCGCTTGCTGGAAGATGGTCGAATTGGCCATGTGGCGCAATTCATCGACTATCAGAAAGACATCGCCGCGATGATGCGTGCGGCACGTGAACTGGATCTGCCGCGACCGTTTCATTTGTTGGCGCACTCTATGGGCGGGGCCATCGGCCTGCGCGCGGTGATGGAGGGGCTGCCGGTTCAGACCTGCTCCTTTACCGGGCCGATGTGGGGCATCAAGATGTCACCACTTGAACGCCCGTTTGGGATTGCGATGGCATATGGTGGCACCAAATTGGGTTTTGGTCATCATATCGCGCCAAATACGGGTCTGGAAAACTATGTGCTGACGCAGGGCTTTGAGGACAATACTCTGACCACCGACAGTGACATGTACAAAATGATGCAAGACCAGCTTGCGGGACACCCGGATATTGGCATTGGCGGCCCAAGCCTGAATTGGTTGCGCGAGTCGCTGTGTGAAACCGGCCATCTGGCCCAACGATCTTCGCCCGACATTCCCTGCCTGACCTTCCTTGGTAGCAACGAACGGATCGTCGACATTCAGCGCATCTACGACCGCATGGAATTATGGCCGCGTGGCGCCCTTGAGATGATCGAAGGTGCCGAACACGAAATTCTGATGGAAACGCCGGACATCCGCAAAGCTGTTCTGGACCGGCTTGAAACCTTGTTTTCAAACGGTAAAGACGTGGGCTGAGGTGCCTGCTCATTAATTTCCTAAAAATGTCTGTACCAGAGGCAAAATTTGGCTTCTACGTCCCTATATACCCAAAGATACAATCAATGAGGTTCACATGTTCCAACTTCCCTTCCCTGTGCGCGATGCAAATGCCAGTTCCGGTACTGACAATCTGGGAACCCTGCCCGAATGGGATCTGAGCGATCTTTATACATCCACAGATGCGCCTGAACTAAAGCGCGATCTGGGCTGGCTGGAAAACGCCTGTGCGTCCTTCGCCAGCGATTACGAAGGCAAATTGGCGGATCTGACCGCAGATGGCCTGTTGGACTGCGTTCTGCGCAATGAAAAAATCACCTCTATTGCCGGGCGCATCATGTCGTTTGCGGGCTTGCGCTATTACCAACTGACCACCGATGCCGAGCGGGCGAAATTCATGTCCGACTGTCAGGAAAAAATCACCGATTACACCACGCCGCTGGTGTTTTTCACGCTGGAACTGAACAATATCGAAGACGATATTCTGCTGGCGCATTTTGCAGAAAATCCCGATCTGGCCCGCTATAAACCGATCTTTGACCGCATTCGCGCGATGAAACCTTACCAGCTGAGCGAAGAGCTGGAAAAATTCCTGCATGATCTTGGCGTTGTTGGTGACGCATGGGAGCGGCTGTTTGACGAAACCATTGCCGGGCTGGAATTCAACGTCGATGGTGAGCCGCTGAATATCGAAGGCACCCTGAACCTGTTGACCGATCCGGACCGCGACAAACGCGAAGCAGCGGCACGCGAGTTGGCCGAGGTGTTTGCCGACAACGTTAAAACCTTTGCCCGAGTGCACAACACACAAGCCAAGGAAAAAGAGATCGTCGACCGCTGGCGCGGCATGGAAACCCCGCAAATGGGTCGCCATCTGTCCAATCAGGTTGAACCCGAAGTCGTCGAAGCGCTTCGCACCGCCGTGGTCGCCGCCTATCCGCAACTAAGCCACCGGTATTATGAGCTGAAACGCAAATGGCTTGGCTTGGACATAATGCAAGTCTGGGATCGCAACGCACCCTTGCCGATGGAAGACACCACCATCGTCAACTGGGATCAGGCCGAAAAAATGGTCATGGATGCCTATAACGCCTTTGACCCGCGTATGGGCGAAATTGCGACCCCGTTTTTCTCCAAAGGCTGGATCGACGCCGCCGTGAAACCCGGCAAGGCCCCCGGTGCCTTTGCCCACCCTACGGTGACGGATGTGCATCCCTATGTGATGTTGAATTATCTGGGCAAACCGCGTGATGTGATGACATTGGCACATGAACTGGGCCACGGTGTGCATCAGGTTCTGGCGGCTGAACAGGGTGAAATGCTGTCCTCGACCCCGCTGACATTGGCCGAAACCGCATCGGTGTTTGGCGAAATGCTGACGTTCCGCAAAATGCTGGATTCGGTGACCGACAAGGCCAAGCGCAAAGTGCTGCTGGCGGGTAAGGTCGAAGACATGATCAATACGGTGGTTCGCCAGATCGCGTTTTATGATTTTGAGTGTAAGCTGCATGACGCCCGACGCGGCGGAGAGCTGACACCAGATGACATCAACGCGCTGTGGATGTCGGTGCAGGGCGAAAGCCTTGGGCCAGCGTTTGAATTCATGGACGGGTACGAAACCTTCTGGGCCTACATCCCGCATTTCGTGCATTCGCCGTTTTATGTCTACGCCTATGCATTTGGCGATGGCCTCGTGAACGCGCTGTATTCGGTTTATGCCGAAGGGGATGACGGGTTTGAGGATAAGTATTTCGAGATGCTTAAGGCAGGTGGATCAAAACACCACACCGAACTCCTTGCCCCGTTTGGTCTTGACGCCACTGATCCGAAATTCTGGGACAAAGGCCTGTCGATGATTTCAGGATTCATTGATGAGCTTGAGGCGATGGAGGACTAGGCGCTAAACTTACAAAGAGCCGAATTATCTCGCGCTACCCCGCCCGGAATCAAGGTGCAGAGCACCGCCGGGCAGCGCCCGACCGCCCCATGGGCGGGCGCTTTTGCAACGTTGAATTCCCTTTTGCTGTCAGAATAATGCGGAACAATAAAGTGCCAGCCAACATCGTACCGATGCCCACCCGCAGTCGAACGCTGCCCTTTGTCGCCACCTCAAAGAAAATCCAGCTGCCTACAAAGAAGACTTTGGGGGGTGCCACAACAAATGTTCGCTATGAGCCCATCTTGCTAAGTTTCTGCGCCGCAACTAATGTCTGTTTCGTCGATATTGAGTAGAATGCGTGTTAAACTGGAAAGATCAGGCAAGCGTCACGCTTAAGAAAGGCGGTTTCATGAAACCTTCACCCCTTATTGCTTTAGTTTACTTGCTTCTGATGAGCAGCCCAGTAAGTGCAGGCACCTCAGAAGCACAGCCTTGGCTTGAAATGCTGGATGTTTGCGAAACATTAATTACAGACCAAACCGAAGAAATTCTTGATAGGTTTCCCGCAGCCAAGTCGATGATCAACGTCGAACCGTCGCTAGAGCGTGCTGTTCGCCACCCTTCAGCGCCGTTGATTGCCAGTGCAATGTTTAACGGATACGAGTGGTTTTTGTGTTTTGTTGCGGCTGATCCACCCGCCAAGGCTTCGGAAAACGGCAAGTTGATCGGCACGATAACAGGAACTCTTTATCGGCAGGTAGAGCAATCCGATGACCACGCTGTGATCATTGATAGGGGTAATACATTCGCGCCAGTTCGCGTAGTTTGCCATGATGAGAACCGGTTAATTTCTGTATTCGCCTACTTGAGTGATGAAGGTGAGTTTCGCGTTGCTGCCACAAACAGGTTGGAACCCGGCGCCGCGAACCCTTGTCGGGAAGTAGTAGGATAGCTTTTGCAATGTAGTCCGCCAACCTTGATCTGCGTACGGCAGAAAAGTCCCACACAAGACTGATTGCATTCTGCGACGAACGAATGAAGGCCCTTCGTGATCTATGCTAATAGGTCCTTGCACTAACACAACGCAAGGTCACGCCTTGCGCCCCAGAGCACGACCTCTACCCTGCCCCAAACACACATGGGGAGCGAATATGCGTAGATTTGGAAAATGGTTGGGCCGTGGCCTGATCTTGGCCATCATACTTGGGGTCATCGGTTTTTTCGGGTTCCTGCCCGCTTATGTCGAAGACAGCAAAAACAATGTCATCGCCCACGACCCATACCCGGTATCAGCTAAGGCGCAGGCCCTGCATGATGACATGATCGTAGGCGACTGGCATGCTGACAGCCTGCTGTGGTCTCGTGATCTGACAAAACGCGGCACGCGGGGTCAGGTCGACATTCCCCGCCTCGTCGAAGGCGGATCAGCCTTGCAAATGTTTACCGCCGTTACCAAAAGCCCGGCAGGCCAGAACTATGATGAAAACTCGGCCGAGGCGTTTGACAACATCACGCTGTTGGCCTTTG
>PIVL01000747.1 GCA_003354145.1 Paracoccaceae bacterium | reverse complement strand
AGAACTGTTCGCAGCCGGGGGTAGTAATGCTTCGATTTTGCTGCGCAACCGGTCAACGCAAGACAAGATTCAATTTGTTCAAGATACACAGCCTGCGCTGAAACTGACCGGCGTGAACGGGGCCTATCCGCTGGACATCGACAGTGACGGTCGGCAAGACTTGGTAATTCTGCGGGTTGGCGAAAACCAATTGCTGCGCGGCGGTCCCGATTGTACTTTTTCCCGGTTTGAGAATTTGCAATTCGCCTCTCCTGACCGCTGGACAACCGCGTTTTCCGCCACATGGGAGGCGGACCAAACTTTGCCCACGCTGGCCTTTGGCAATTACGTAGACCGCGCCGACCCCAACGGCCCGTTCCGGGCCTGTGACGTCAACGACCTCTACCGACCCAAGGATGACCATTATACCGCTGCCCGGCAACTCACCCCGGGATATTGTCCGCTTTCCATGCTGTTCAGCGATTGGGGACGAAAG
This sequence comes from Paracoccaceae bacterium, assembly GCA_003354145.1. Lineage (GTDB taxonomy): Bacteria > Pseudomonadota > Alphaproteobacteria > Rhodobacterales > Rhodobacteraceae > NORP181. The sequence goes on along the minus strand of PIVL01000747.1, from coordinate 614 downwards.
GGGCACGCTGATTTGCGGGTCAGTAATGACCGTCATTATTACGTGGATCAGGGGCAGGAACAGCTTTGGGCGATGGAGCCCACCCCCCGCCTTTATGATACAAGCGACGGCTGGCAGGATCACCGACTTTGGGGCATGGGTATCGCCAGTCGCGATCTGGATCACGATGGCCTGCCCGAAGTCTTTATGTCCTCGATGGGCGATCAGCGCCTGCAACGTTTGAGTAACGGCGGAGATGCTCCTGTTTTTGAGGACGTTCCGTTTTCACAGGGCACAGCAGCGCAGCGCCCTTATATGGGTGGTGACGGGCGACCCTCGACCGGCTGGCACATTGCATTTGGAGATGTGCAAAACGACGGGCTGGATGACATTTTCATCGCCAAGGGCAATGTTGAGCACATGGCCAGTGCTGCCATGGATGATCCCAATAACCTGCTGGTACAAAATTCGGACGGCACATTTTCCGAGAACGGAGGCACCGCCGGGCTTGCCAGCATGCACCGAAGCCGGGGTGCCGTGCTCATTGACCTGAACAATGATGGCCTGCTGGATATCGCAGTCAATAACCGCCGCGCGGCGCTGGAAATCCACCAGAACGTGACGGCCGACACTGG
>PIVL01000746.1 GCA_003354145.1 Paracoccaceae bacterium | reverse complement strand
CCCCCGATCTTCCTCGCCGTCGCCGCCTTTCTACTCTACATCGTGATCAATCGTATGGTGCAATCCGAGCGCGAAGAAATCGGGTTGATGAAGGCTTTCGGCTACACCAACATCGAAGTGGGTGCGCACTACTTTAAGCTGGTAATGGCGATTGCGATCGGCGGCGCGTTGGCTGGGTGCCTGATGGGCATCGCGGGCGGGCGCGCTCTTATCGGGTTCTATGCCGCCTATTACAAGTTTCCCTTTCTGGTGTTTCAGCTTGATCCCACGTCCTTTGTCACAGGAGTCAGCGTCAGCATTATGTCGGCGTCAATTGGCGGGCTCATGGTGTTGCGAAGCATCTTCGCTCTCACCCCAGCCTCCGCAATGCGGCCCCCGACACCTCCCGACTACAGCCGCTCAGGCCGCATAGGGCGCGCAATGAACAGTTGGCTCGATCAACCCTCGCGCATGATCCTGCGCCGCATCACCCGTCAACCTGGGCGCATGGCGGGCGCGATGATCGGCGTCGCCTGCGGCATGGCCCTCAGCGTGTCGATGATCACGGTCTATGCAGGCTTTGACCGCACTATCGATTTGACCTTCAATGTCATCGACCGCAGCGACTTGATGGTCAGCTTTACTCATGCGGCCTCGAAAGCGACGATTTTCGAACTGGATCGGATGCAAGGCGTGATCTTGGTGGAACCTGTGCGACATGTGCCTGCGGTGCTGCGCAACGGACTCGACACCCATCGCAGTGTTGTCACCGGCCTTACACCTCAGGCACGGCTCAGCCGCGCGCTTGACACCGATCTGGCCGAAATTCCATTGCGTGACGGAGGTATCGTGCTGTCCACGGCGCTGGCCGACATCCTGAACATCGGGCCCGGTGACCTGCTAACGGTCGAGGTCCGCGAAGGCAGACAGCCGGTTTTGAAAATCCCGGTCACGGCGGTTGCCGAAAGCCTTCTCGGCGCCCCCGCCTATATGGATTTGGACGTCCTCAACCGCGCCTTACGCGAACCCAACCGGGTTTCGGGTGCCTATCTTCTGATCGATCCGTTGCAAGCAAACGAGATTTATTCCGCGCTGCAAGACATGCCGATAGT
>PIVL01000745.1 GCA_003354145.1 Paracoccaceae bacterium | reverse complement strand
GCTGTGCGTTCGTCTGGCGTGGCTTTGAAATGGCTGATGACGGACATCGACACCACTTCGTCTTTGCCAGACAGGCGGATACCGCGTACCCCGACGGACGAGCGGCTGTTGAACACGCGCACTTCGGTGCTCGGGAAACGGATGGCACGGCCCGAGGAGGTCACCAGCATCACATCGTCGTTCTGCGAACAGATGCGGGCGTTGATCAGGCGGGTGCCTTCATTGTCGCCCTCAAACTTCATGGCGATTTTGCCGTTGCGTTTGACGTTGGTGAAATCAGACAACCGATTGCGCCGCACGGATCCTGCCGAGGTCGCAAAGACAATCTGCAGATCGGCCCATTCTTCTTCGGGCACGTCCACAGGCATGATCGCGGCCACAGAAACCCCCGTTGGGATCGGCAGAATGTTGATCACAGCCTTGCCCTTGGCGGTGCGTCCACCCTGGGGCAGGCGCCATGTTTTCAGTTTGTAAACCATGCCTTCGGTGGTGAAGAACAACAGCTGCGTGTGGGTGTTGGCCACAAAGAGGGTGGTCACAACATCCTCTTCTTTGGTCTGCATGCCTGACACGCCTTTGCCGCCACGCCGTTGCGCGCGGAAATCAACCAATGGGGTGCGTTTGATGTAGCCACCCGATGTCACGGTCACGACCATGTCTTCGCGTTCAATCAGGTCTTCGTCGTCCATGTCACCGGACCAGTCGACGATTTCGGTACGGCGTGGCACAGCGAACTGGTCGCGCACCTCTTGCAGCTCGTCCCGGATGATGCCCATGATGCGATCGCGAGAGCTTAGGATTTCAAGGTATTCCTTGATCTTGCCAGCAAGTTCACGCAATTCGTCCGTGACCTCTTTGACGCCGATCTGGGTCAGGCGTTGCAGGCGCAGTTCCAGAATGGCGCGGGCCTGGGTTTCGGACAGGTTATAGGTGCCATCCTCATTCGCCGTATGGGTCGGATCATCAATCAGTGCGATATATTCAAGGATCGGACCAGCGGGCCAGCGCCGGGTCATCAGTTTTTCGCGGGCTTCGCCTGCGTCGGTGCTGGACCGGATGGTGGCGACGATTTCGTCAATATTGGTGACGGC
>PIVL01000349.1 GCA_003354145.1 Paracoccaceae bacterium | reverse complement strand
CGACTTAAATCTTGTTTGTGGTTCCTCAAATCGCGTCAAAGGGCAAGGGAAAGTCGACAGGCACCGCGCAAGACTTTGCGTGATTCAGCTTTCAGGCGGTGGAAAACGATAGCCCAAGCCGTATAGCGTTTCGATCGCTTCAAAATCGCAGTCAACGTCGCGCATTTTCTTGCGGATTCGTTTGATGTGGCTGTCAACGGTGCGATCATCCATGCAGAACCCTTCGCGATAGATATGGTCCATCATCTGATCGCGGCTGCGCGCAAATCCAGACTTGTCCGCCAGAAAGCGCAGTAATTTGAACTCAATCGCTGTCAGCTTCAATTCTGCCCCAAACCATGTCACACGCAGGCTGTTAGGGTCCATCATCAAGGGCCCGCGGTTCATCTGCGGCACCAACTTGTCACTGGACGACAGATTTGCGGTCTTTTCCGCGCGTCGTACCAAAGACCGCAGACGTTCCAATAGAACGCACGGCGAAAATGGTTTGCGCACGAAATCGTCAGCTCCCAGATGCAGGCCAAGCACTTCGTCGGCTTCGCTGGCTTGCGAGGTTAGAAAGACAACCGGAATGTCAGAATTCTTGCGCAGTTTCTGCAATAGGCTCATGCCATCCATCCGGGGCATTTTGACATCCAGAATTGCCAGATCCGGCGGCTGGCGGCGCATTGATTGCAGCGCCCGTTCCGGGTCTGAATAGGTGTCGACACGATAGCCCTCATGTTCAAGCATCATCGACAATGAGGTCAGAATGTTTCGGTCGTCATCAACCAATGCAATGCGTTGCATGTCAATTGCTCCGAGGTGTGTAAGATTTGATCAAGTCGGATTTCAGGTGAACTCGCAGGTCCGCGCGAAACTGGTCTATCTTAGCCAGTCGGGCTTTGCGTTCTTTGTCTCGAATAAGATCGCACGGTGATTTGCGGTCCGATGACAACCGGTGCGCAGTGAAATTGTTGAAATAATTTGTGCTGTTCTGATAGGTCATGGTGCGGCCTCCCAGGAAACCAGTGCCCCGTTGCCAACAGGACCGTTGAAAAATCGGCTAGGTTCACAAGGGTGACTTGCACCAAAGCATCTGGCCAGTATCCGATCTGAAAACACCCAGCGTGCTTCCCTGTCGTTGAGTGATATTTGGGTTGCCTTAGCGTCAATAACACTCAACGAACCGATCAAGACATTCGGAATTTCGGCCAAAAGCGGCGGTTTTGTGGATTTCCGTCTCAATATTGGGGCCGATTATTGGGGCCGATTGCCGGAAAACCGCAGATCGAAGGCGAGTTGAATATAGTAAAAACCAATTCAGCTGGCCCGATCCCGGGGCAGGAAAATATTTATGTTCCTGTCGTGTGGTGGCCGGTCTTAACGGCCCCCAGTAGGTCTAGTTTTTGAAATTCCGGCTGGCTTTGATCTGCTCCCAGGCCCAGACAACTTCTTGCAGCTGCTCTTCCTGACTGCGGTCGCCACCGTTCATATCGGGGTGCAATACTTTGATCAGCAACTTATAGGACTTACGGATTTCCGGCTTGCTCCAAGTGTCTTTGGCTTCCAAAATCTCGATGGCACGGCGTTCTGTAGGAGGCAGGCGTTTTCCCGATCCAATCCCTTTGCCCGGATTTTGCGTGGCATTGCCGCCAAGCACCTGATGTGGGTCCTCAATGCCCAACCGTGCCCAGGCGGCGGCTTCTGGGTCGCCCATGGGTTTGGTGGTGCGTTCCCAGACTTTGTCTTTGGATTGCTGAGCGTTGATTTCTGCCTCGGTGGTGCCGTTGAAAAAATTCCATTTCAGATTGTACTCGCGCACATGCTGCTGGCAAAACCAGATAAACTCGTCCAGTACATCGGGTGCTTTAGGCGCGCGGTATTTGCCAGCTTCGGTGCAACCTTCATGCGCACAGCCACGAACCGACGTTTCGGATGCGCCAGTCATGCCGCGCCGACCGCGCGGGTTTTTCTTCTTTGCAGAAGAAACAGACATATCGAAACCAAAGGGATCTTGTTTTGCCATCTTACACACCTTTTCGACTCGGAGACCAAAGTCTAAAGTAAGTGGCGGCAGATAGAAGAGGAAAATACGAATTTTTTTCGTTTAGGCAAAAATATGAGCATAACAAATGACATCGAAGACCGGCTAAGGGCCGCATTTACCCCCAGCGCGCTGGATGTGGTGGATGACAGCGAGAGCCATCGTGGCCACGCCGGGTATCAGGACGGTGGCGAAAGCCATTTCAACGTACGAATCCGTGCCTCTGCCTTTGAGGGGAAATCCCGCATACAGCGACACCGGGCGGTTCATGCGGCTATCGGGCCAGAGTTGATCGGGCGAATCCATGCTCTGGCACTGGATATCGACGTTTAACCATTAGTCGTGAAGCCAGTTTAATCCAAGGGGGCCGAGAATGATCCCGGTGGCGACGAATATTATCGGGCCAGAGAGGGTGCGAACGTCGTCACACACGCCTGCCAGAAAACTCTAAACACACATAGTTATGTGGATTCAGTTCTTTTTGGTGTCGTCGTCCTTGGCCTCGTCCCTTTCAGGTTCCGAACCTGTCGCGTCATCCTGAACCTCGGACGTGTCTTGCTGCTGCTCTGCGCGGGCAAGCAACGATGTGGTCATGCCGGCCACATCACTGGTTTCCTCGACGCCATTGTCCTTGAGCATCTGACCAGCACCCGCGGACAAAGGCGGGTCGTTCTGGACCTCGGGCTCATTAATTGGCATGTGCACCAATCTTGGGCGCAACTTGTCAATATCGTCGTCTGCCGTGCGGCGAAACACCAATACGTTGCGCCAATTGGTGGTTGATCCGGTCAGCCCGCTGCGTTCGTCGCTGGGGAGCAATTCGGCGCGTAAATACTCCCATCCCTCTGCTCCCATCTGGTTCAGAACGCCTTCAACCGACAAGGCAAAGCGACCCTCGACGGTTTTCACGCCTTTGGCTTTGGTGCCTTTGGAAGGGGCAGGGATGACTTTGTATTCGTATTTGGGCATGACAATTTTCTCTAAGCTATCGCAGCGGTTTAGCAAAAAGCCAGAGGTTGGCCAATAGGCATGCGTGCTTTGACGGCTTGTGTGTGTTGGGACGCAGGAAAATTTGCAGAACATGTTTCGCGAGTAACGGCAAATAGTACAGTTAAGTCAGCTGTTTACCGTCCATAGTTTATTTGAGTAACTCACCTCGGGCCAGTTACTTATGTCTGATCCCAATTCCCCGGCCGATCTTGTTTGGTCGTGGCAAGGACGCGTGGGCATCCTGCATTGCCGCGATTTTGCGGGCAATATCGTCAGGAAAACGCGCCACTCGCGGGCCGGACATGTCGATATGCAACGCCAAAGCCTCGCCGGTGGCGGCAAGCCAGCCGTCTACATGGCGGATTTCCTGATAGAGATGAAAGCTTTTGTCATTGTGGTCAATAAGTTGCGTGCTGATCCTCACCTTGTCGCCAAGATGCAGTTCGCGCACATAGCGGATATGAAATTCAGCCGTGTAGGTCGTATGGCTACGGTCCTTGGCATAGTCAGGCCCAAAGCCAAGCGTAGCGTAAGCCTCGTCCACACCGGTATCAAACAGGACGTTGTAATAGGCCATGTTAAGATGCCCGTTATAGTCGATCCATTCGGGTTTGATGTCCTTTATGGTCGAGATGAAGGGGGCGGGGATCGGTTGGGTGGTTGGCATGTGTGGTGTCCCTTTGGGTTTTGGGTGGTGTAGCAAAGGGATAGGGGGATTTCAAACGATGCACTGAATGCGCAACACTAGGGCGTCGCCAGACCCTGGGAGGGTGCAAAGCGCCCTCCCGTGGGGAGGGTCGGGCGCCGCCCGCGCCACTTCGTGACCCGCGCGAAGGAGGGCTCAGCAAAGTGTGTAAGCTATACTCCTTTGAATGGCTCAACGCAGAGCTTGAATGATAACTGCTTGGGCAATGTCAAGTGTTGGCAAGGTGAGCATCGCATATCCTGCCACGCCGAATAGTAAAGTTACCCATCTCGCGATCCAATTTGAGTGGTTTTCACCGACCCACCACTCGCGTGACAACGCTCGTATATAGTCACCATCATCAGAGATCATGTAGATTCGGTTTTCATATATATTTTTATGTAAGCGAGGTTGATCTCGCCCCTTTTTCTCAGCGTTTTTTACCAGAGGCGTCCGCATGATCCAGTTGGTTGAAGACACCTCTTCTTCAATCTGTATAATTTCATTTCGGGAATAACTATTTAGAACTTTGTCTGAAAACTCGAGGTCGCTTTTCGAGTGTACCAGTACTCTCGGTGACCAAAGTTTGAAAATAATATTTGCTATCAGCACCAAAATACTACCGAAAAACGCAAACCGTAGTTTGACTATGCTGGTTAATAGAAAAGGTGATACGGCTGAATCGTCCACCCCAACGATTCTGTCGAACGACAAGGCATCTGCAATCTTGTCGTTGAACAATAA
>PIVL01000744.1 GCA_003354145.1 Paracoccaceae bacterium | reverse complement strand
CCGATTGCACCTCTCGGTGATGCAAAGGCATCACCTGCCGGTCAGTGGGCGGCGATCTGCGTGTCGTGGGTGAGGATGTCAGCGAGTTGCTCGAACTGATCGCGGCGCAGCTTAAGGTGATCCGCTGCCCGGTAGTCGATTGCTTGCAATCGATGAAAGGGGAGATAGCTCGCATCAAGAAATCCTGCCGACGTTGCGAAAAGATGGTGCAGGTGCCAGCCCCCAGCCGTCCGATCCCCGGCAGTATGGCCGGGCCCGGTCTTCTGGCTTACGTTCTCGTCTCAAAATTTGACGATCATCTTCCGCTTTATCGGCAGAACGAAATCTTTGCCCGCATGGGGGCTGACATTCCCGACAGCACGTTGGTGGGCTGGTGCGGTCGTGCGATGAAGGTTCTGCAGCCATTGATTGAGCGGATCGAAGCCGAGATCATGGCCAGTGACCTGCTTCACTGTGACGACACTCCAATCCGGGTTCTGGATCGCTCTCGTCGTGACAAGGGCTTGGGCAAAGGCGTCAAGCAAGGCCGGATCTGGGTCTATGTTAGGGACCCATTGGCTGGCAGGGCATGTTTACATGCCTGAGAAGCAGCGTCCATGGGCGGGGGCCGCACCTCCCGGAGCGATTTACTACTTTGCTCCGGATCGGCAGGGAGCACATGTCCGACAGCATCTGCTGGGCAGAAGCGGCATCCTGCAGGCGCCCTCTCATCGTTTGCAAGCAAACGACTGCCGGGTAATAGACGCCTATACCGGGTTCAACAAACTCTATGAAAAGCGTGCCGATGGTAGCCGCCAGTTCCGCGAGGCTGCCTGCTGGGCGCATTTGCGCCGCGACTTCCATGACATCTGGGCTTCGGACAAATCACAGCTCGCCCGTGAGGCCCTCGACAGGATTGGAGAGCTTTACGACATCGAACGCAAAGTCGCCGGGCAGCCCGCCGAGGCCCGCCTCAGGGTGCGCCAGATGAAGAGTAAACCAAAGGTCGAAGCCTTGCGGCAATGGGCCGAACAGCAATTGACACGCATCCCCGGCAAAAGCGATCTGGCCAAGGCTTTCCGTTATGGCCTGAGCCGCTGGCCATCGTTTTGCCT
>PIVL01000743.1 GCA_003354145.1 Paracoccaceae bacterium | reverse complement strand
TTATTTCGAACGTACTTGTACACATGATGTGCGTGAACTAGTTTATTTCGCCAAAACAGCCCTAAATTAGACATTAAATAAAAACGTCATCCCGAAACAATTTAGGTGCTAACATGTAATACGTAAGATATTAGGCAGAGGTTCATTTCCCATTTTAGTCCCGTTCAATAATTGTTTAACAAAAACACAGAGTTTATACTCAGAATCTTAACGTATCTCAACGACCTTGTCCGCGAGATCACTGCGAGAATTCATAACTCATTAGCTTATAGATATAATTAGTATATTAGGTACGAACAGACTCATCTTAGTAGTACCGTTTTAGTTCATGTAAAGTAGGAGGTAGGTTTAATTTAATAGCAGAAAGTTTTAGTCGTAGCTCAGTAAAATTGCCATTGGGGGGTGATTGAGCATTTAGTTGATTTCTAGTGTAGTGTGAATGGTTTTTGAAAAGTATACTGTGAAGGTAGGTTAAAGAGAATTTATATTGGTTTAGGTTATACATTTTATTTTTAGTTTGTTGCTTGTTGAGTAAAGAATGGTCGATTTTTAGCTACTTAGTCCTTTTGAAGCGAATTCCCGAATACTGGTGATCTAATTAAACTTTTGCGCATTTGAGTATATCTAAGGCAATGGAGTCACGGGGTACATACCTCTCTGTTTATGTTTTCTTAGTGGTTAAATTCTAAACGTACTTGTTCATTTCTGGTTTTGTTCTAAAAGTATATTGGTTTAATGGTTTGGTAGTGGTTTTGTTTATTTTATTAGCTGGTTTATCTTATGTATTTTCTTAATTGTCGGCTCTGTGCCATTCTTATCTGCTTCCTCAGTATCCTCGATACTCCTTAGCAAGTTAATTTATATTAGTGCAGTTTTATAGAGGTAGTATATAATTGCTCAGAAAGAGCTCAAATGCAAAACCCGCCAAACTAAGACAAGATTTTAAGATTTAATAGGGGATTTTAGGTCATAAAACATACCAGCCACAGCACCGAAAAGTCGCACCTAGTGTTTTTAAAATAGCTCCTTTTGTATGGATTTAATACCAGGCTTTGGACCCCGATTTCTTAAGACGCAATCTCAAATCCTGTCTC
>PIVL01000348.1 GCA_003354145.1 Paracoccaceae bacterium | reverse complement strand
TAGAGGTGCGGCGTGTGATGATTTGGCGTCTGATGAAGGCTGCGATGAACAACGCCGTCATGATTAGGATGATAGTTGGCGCAGGGGCACTGTCGAGAAAGAAACTGGCATAAGTCCCCAACAGCATCGATGCCATACATGCAATGACAGACACCCACAGCATTGTGGAAAACTTGCGCACAACCAGAAACGCAATGGCACCTGGTGCAATTAGTAAACCAATCGCAAGGATCAGGCCCGCAGCAGATAGCGTGGCCACGATGGTCAGCGAAAGTGCAGCCAGCAGTCCATAGTGGAGCCAATTGACCCAAAGACCTGACGCGCGCGCCTGTGCGGGATCAAAGCTGTGCAACAACCAGTCTTTCCACTTTAGCGCCAGCATCAGACCAACGCCGAGGGATATGATACCGGCTGTCCACATCTCGTGGGGTTCAACACCCAGCATGTTGCCGAAGAGAATGTGATCAAGGTGCATGTTGGTATCAACAGACACATAAAGCACGATGCCCACGCCAAACATGCCCGAAAATACGACTCCCATCACAGTATCCTGTTTCACACGGCTGTTGGTGGACAGATAGCCGGTCGCAATCGAGCAGGTCATGCCAGCGGCGAACGCGCCGACGATTAGGGGGATGCCAAAAATATAGGCCAGAACGATCCCTGGCAGAACGGCGTGGCTGACGGCGTCACCCATCAGCGCCCAGCCTTTCATGACTAGAAAGCACGACAGCAAAGCCGTGGGGACCGACACGATCATCGAGATATAAAACGCGTTCTGCATGAATGCGAACTGGAACGGTAAAAGAAGAGTATCCATTATTTGAACTCCGCTGCGAGATCGCCAGGACCGCGTTCTAGTGCCAGTTTCGCTTTTCGTTTGGCGGCAAGAAGCCCGTGTTTGGGGGCAAAGAAAAACGCCACGAGGAAGATAAGAGTTTGCAATGTCACAATGATACCGCCCGTCGCGCCGTTCAGAAAATAGCTGATATAAGCGCCGATGAAACTGGTGACGGACCCAATGGCGACGGATGTGATGATTAAACGCGGAAACCGGTCGCAGAGCAGATACGCGGTCGCGCCCGGTGTGACGACCAAAGCAATCACGAGAAACGCACCGACGGTTTGCATGGCGGCGACCACCGATGCAGACAATAAGATGAAGAAAATCGCCTTAAGTAGGCCGGGACGCAGACCAATGGTGCGCGCGTGATTTTCATCGAAGAACGTAACCATCAGGTCTTTCCATTTTGCCAGCAGCACGGCGAGCGACACAAACCCGATGATCGCCAGTTGAAGTGTGTCTTCCGGTGTGATGGCTAAAATGTTTCCCATGGTGATGGTCTGGATCGACACCGACATCGGGTTGATCGACACGATAAACAGGCCCAGCCCAAAAAAAGATGTGAATATAAGCCCGATGATAACATCGACCTTCAAGCCTGAGCGTTCGGATAGAAATAGCATTGCACCAGCTGCCAATCCGCCCGCAACAAACGCGCCCAAGGCGAACGGTAGGCCAAGAATGTAGGCCCCTGCCACCCCCGGAACGACTGAATGGGACAACGCGTCCCCGATCAAGGACCAACCCTTGAGCATCAGAAAACAAGCTAGAAACGCGCACACGCCGCCTACGAGGGCGGATACCCACATCGCGTTGATCATGAATCCGTAAGTAAATGGTTCGAGCAGATATTCCATTATTTGCCCCGCTTTGTGCGCTGGGTTTTGTCACCGTATTGAACCAGCGGGCGTTCGTCGTCGGTGAAAATCGTGACCGACCGCGCGTCTTCATCATCATGCAGCGCATCGCCACCAAGCGTGAAATGCCGCAGCACACCACCAAATGTTTCTTCAAGGTTTTCGCGGGTAAATGTCGTTTCCGTCAGCCCGTAACTCAGAACCGTGCCTTTGACCAAAACTGTGCGGTCGCAAAATTCCGGCACCGAACCAAGGTTGTGGGTCGACACCAGCATCACGCGACCCTCATCGCGCAGTTCGCGTAGGAGGCCGACAATCTGTTCTTCGGTTTTCACATCGACGCCAGTGAACGGCTCGTCCAGTAAAATCACCTGCCCGTCTTGCGCCAGCGAGCGCGCCAAAAATACGCGCTTGCGCTGGCCACCGGACAATTCGCCAATCTGGCGGGTTCTGAAGTCTTGCATATTGACGCGGCGCAGGGCCTCGTTCACCGCCTCATGGTCGGCTTTCTTGGGGCGACGCAGGAACCCCATATGGCCGTAACGGCCCATCATCACGACGTCCTCAACCAGCACCGGAAAGGCCCAATCGACCTCTTCGGATTGCGGAACATATGCCACGAGGTTCTTGGCCAGCGCTTCTTTCACATCCAGACCAAGAATTTTGATCGTGCCCTTTGCGGCGGGAACAAAGCCCATAATCGCCTTGAATAGCGTCGATTTACCCGATCCGTTCACCCCTACAAGCGCTGTGACCGTACCACGCGGAACCTCAAAACTGGCGTTCCAGAGGGCGGTGTGACCGTTGCGATATGTCACCGTCACATTTTGCGCCGAAATGCCGACGTTCGTTTGGATATCGCTGTGTTTGGGAGGATTTTGATCGTCGAGCATGTTCGTTCCTTTGGCCATAAAGCCGTTGCAGTTTAACGCAAGTGGCCTGCGGCACTGACGCCACGGGTCGGTTTTGCCAAACTGTTGTGACTTAGTTTGTCGCGGACGTCAGACCATCAGCAACTGTGCTCGATGTTACGCTGAGCAGGTCAAGGTATGTCGGCACCGGGCCGTCAGGTTCGCTCAGACTGTCGACGTAGAGAACGCCGCCGTATGCCACGCCGGTTTCGCGGGCCACCTGTTCGGCGGGGGCCGTATTGACGGTACTTTCGCAGAACACGACTGGAATGTCGTTATCATTCACCCCGTCGATCACCGCACGAACCTGTTGTGGCGTGCCCATCTGATCTGCGTTCATTGGCCAGAGGTACAATTCTTTCATGCCGAAATCGCGCGCAAGGTAGCTAAACGCCCCTTCGCATGTGACCAGCCAGCGGTTCTCTTCGGGGATTTCCGCAATGGCGGCACGCAGCGGTTCGATGGTGGCACGCAGTTCTTCTTTGTAGGCTTCGGCGTTCGCCGCATAAATCTCGGCGTTATCAGGATCCTGCTCGGAAAAAGCTGCGACAATGTTGTCGATGTAGATCAGCGCATTGTCCAAACCCATCCAGGCATGCGGATTTGGCTTGCCCTCGTAACTGCCGCCTGAAATCGAAATCGGATCAATCCCGTCCGTCAGTGTCGCGGATGGCACGTCTTCCATGTTGCTAAGGAACTGTTCGAACCAAAGTTCCAGATTCATGCCGTTCCACAAAATGAGGTCGGCATCGGACGCACGCACGATATCTTGCGGTGTCGGCTCGTAGCCGTGAATTTCAGCACCTGGTTTGGTGATCGATACCACGTCTGCCCTGTCGCCTGCCACATTCGCAGCCATATCGGCAAGCACCGTAAAGGTCGTGACAACTTTCATGCGGTCCTCTGCAAAAGCACCAGTGGCAGAGATTGCGGTAACAGCCGCGATAGCTGTTGTTTGAAGGACACGGGATAGCATTTGGTTCTCCTGTGGGTGAAATCTAGCTTCTGTAAATGCAAATCACTCGCAACTGTCAACTGCAATTGCGAATTATTTGTAAAAGTGTTTCCGGCTAGATATGAAACTTACAGAAGTTTAGGATGATGAAATGAATGCAGTGCCTGACGAGATAGATAGTATGCTACGCGATGCGGGCATACGCGTCACACAACAACGGCGAACAGTTATCGCCGCTTTGGTCCAAAGCAACGACCATCCAAGTGCCCAAGATGTCTATGCGCGTGCCAAATTGGTAGATAACAGTGTGTCTTTTGCGACCGTCTACCGTGCACTCGCTACTCTGGCCGATGCTGGTATTGTCCAACGCATTGCTGTCGACGATGGTCCGGCCCGGTTCGAAATGGCACCGGAAACAGAGCATGATCATTTGGTCGATGTTGACAGCGGTGAGGTGCTGGAACTGGCATCTAAAGAGTTGGTTGCCCTAAGATCACGTTTGGCAGCAGAGCTTGGGTATGAAATTATCAGCCAGCATTCAGTTCTTCGGGTGCGTAAGCTCAAAAAGTCTTGAGACACTCGGAATTTTGCGTTCTCGTGAATGTTCAAAATCAACAAATGCTGCCTATTACCAATCACTAGCTGTTTCCATTTTTAAAGCGCAGCATGCTATAGTTGACATTCGCGGCACTGAAGAAATTTGGTAAAGAGGGCTCAGAGCCGACTTGCGGCGGCGCAGCGGGCCGAGCTTGAACCACGCTCCGCAAGCAGCCATTCTCGAAATGCAGTTTCTTCAACCATTTCAGCGGCGTGACCCGGTTCTCAGACATTCGACTTTTGGAAGCAGTCGTTAAGCGAACGGCGACGGAACGACGGCACTGAGCCC
>PIVL01000742.1 GCA_003354145.1 Paracoccaceae bacterium | reverse complement strand
AATTACGTTGGGACCATGTATGGCATTTTTCAAAACTCGGCCAATGAAATGGGCAAAGCGGATTGGGTGAACACGCTAGGTGGTCAAACGGCCAGAGCTGTGCAGATGTTCAAAACGACCGGCGCTGGTATGTCTTCTGCGTTTACTTCGGTTGGAGCGGAGGCGACCTCTGTTGGTGTCGGCATGACCGAGCAAATGGCGATTCTGGGTACGTTGCAAGCCACGATGAGTGGCAGCGAAGCGGGCACAAAATACCGTTCGTTCCTAGCAGGTACCGCAAAAGCCCAAGAAGCATTGAACATGCAGTTCACGAATGCTCAAGGGCAGATGCTGCCTATTGTCGACATTCTTAACCAAATTAAAGGCCGTTACGGCGACACGATTTCGGTGGCAGAAGCGGCTGAACTGAGCAAAGCGTTTGGTACCAAAGAAGCCTCGGCCATGATCCAACTACTGATGCAAAACACGGATGGTCTTGCCAACTCTATTTCTGAACTTGGTCAAGTTAAGGGTTTGGATGTCGCCGAACAAATGGCTGGCGCCATGACCGACCAATGGGAACGGCTAGAGCAAGGCGTGTTTGCGGTGCGAACGGCCTTTGGCGCCGCGTTGTTGCCTGCGCTTTTACCTGTGGTTTCTAGTTTGTCCGATGGCGCGATGGAAATCATCGAATGGACACAGATGTTCCCAAACCTCACCAAATACATTGGCTTTGCTGGCGTAGCTCTTTTGGGCTTGGTGGCCGCCGGTGGCCTGTTGACCATGATATCTGGCGCTTTGAAAGTAGCATGGGCAACGATGACTTTAGGTGTTGGCGTGACCAAAACCGTCACGGTGGCGATGTGGGGATTATCAAAAGGGGTGATGGGCGCTACGTGGGCATTCTTGAAACTATCGGTGGCGTTACTGGCTAACCCTATTTTCTTAATTTCTGTCGGTGTTGTGGCCGCCATTGCAGCGGTTGGAGCTCTGATTTATTACTGGGCCGACCTGAAAGCGTCGTTTGGTGATACGACCTGGTTTCAAGTGTTAGAGGGCGCAATCGCGCTAATTACGTTGCCATTTAGAACCCTGTTTGAGTTTATCAAAGCCGG
>PIVL01000741.1 GCA_003354145.1 Paracoccaceae bacterium | reverse complement strand
CTGCTTCGTGATCTCGTGTTGGACGGCGCTCTCGGCATCGTCCGCGGCTACAGCTGGGTGGTAGAGTTCCAGAAGCGTGGCCTGCCGCACGCGCACATCTTGCTCGTCGTTGACCGCGCCGACAAACCTCGCACGGCAGCCGACGTCGACGCGCGTGTGGTCGCGGAGATTCCCTCCGATGACGAGCCGGATCTTCGCGATATGGTGAGGGATAAGATGCTGCATGGCCCCTGCGGGTCGGTCAATCCGAATGCGCCCTGCATGGAGGACGGCCGCTGCAACAAGCGCTTCCCCAAGGAGTTCCGAGATGCTACTGAGCTCGTCGAGAACGCGTACCCGCTGTATCGCCGACGCAACAACGGGCGCGTGCTGCAGAAGGGCACGATGGTGTACGACAACCGGGACGTGGTGCCGTACAACCCCCGTCTTTTGCTCATGTACAGGTGCCATGTGAACATAGAGGTGACGTTCGGCATCCGCTTCATCAAGTACATCTACAAGTACACCTACAAGGGGCATGATCGCGCGTCGGTGGAGGTTGCGCCGGAGCCGTCGCCGGATCTGCCGGCGCGTCCGAGCGGCAGTGGCGCGTCCAGCTCCACTGGACCGGCTCCTGCGTCCTCGCGGCCCGCCGCCGCTCACCCTTCGAGCGCGACCGCGCCAGCGGCGCATGGCGAGCCGTCGGCCTGTCGCGGACAGCCGGCTGGAGTGGCTTCCGCCGACCGTCGCGGCGCTGCTGCGTCCATGCGAGACGAGCCGGACGAGGTGTCGCGCTACGTGAACACGCGATACGTTGGTCCGTCGGAGGCGTGCTGGCGGGTGTTGCTGCTGCCGTTACACGGGCTTTCGCACAGCGTGGAGCGTCTGGCCGTTCATCTCCCCGAGGAGCAGCGCATCGTGTTCCGAGACGGCAGCGAGGCGTTCGCGCTGGAGGGCAACGCCGCACATCGCTCGACGCTATTGGCATGGTTCGCGTTCAACCGCCGCACCGCGCAGTTCCGCGACGTGCTGTACGGCGACTTCCCTGCCGTCGCGATCTACGACAAGAGCGCGGCTTGTTGGCGCGCGCGCAGCGCTTCGCAGCGCGTGCAATGGC
>PIVL01000740.1 GCA_003354145.1 Paracoccaceae bacterium | reverse complement strand
GCATTGAATTCGAACCGCCAGGTTATCACATCACCTGTCTTATGACCGATGGATACGGATCCCAAGGCCCCGTCCATGAAAATACTCGCGATCCGACCACCGTCTTTCAACTGGTTTTTGATCGTGCTGGGCAATTCCCCGACGCCTCCTTGCACCAGGATGACATCATAGGGGCCGTGTTCTTCAGCCCCTTCGACCAATGGCCCGGTATTCAGGATTACGTTATCCGCACCAATTTCCGACAAAAGCACTTGTGCCTCGTCAATCATGGCTTCGTCTTCTTCTACAGCCACGACAGCCTGTGCCATGCGCGCCACAACCGCAGATGAGTAGCCAAATCCACAGCCAATATCCAACACCAGCTCATCGCCAGAGACATCCAACGCATCCAATATCTTGGCCATTGTTCTCGGTTCAAGCAGAACCCGACCATTGCCCAAGTCCACATTGCCGCCGCTATAGGCTGCTTCGCGTTGCGCGTCCGAAACAAATATTTCGCGTGGCACACTAAGCATCGCTTCGATAATTGGAAATTTAGTCACATCCGACGGGCGAATTTGAGTGTCGACCATGATACGACGGCGCTCGGTGAAATCAGTCATTCCGGGAATCTTTCGCTCTGTCAGTTTCCCCGGTTTTGCCACAACAATGCGGCGCGGGCAACGGCCAGAACGATGAAATTACCTGTACGTGTTCAGGCTGAATATTATTTGCCCGTTTGGGTGCCTCAAAAAGTCAACACGACGCCTCGATCTCACAATCGTTTCCTGGCAGTTTCCAAGAAATATCAAAGTGCAAACCGGCACCTACCTGATCGCGAATTTTCGATGGGTTGTGTCAACAAGCATTGTTGCTGGGATGGAATTCAGCCGCCAAATCATTGAATTTTTGGGCTGAAAATTTAGGCGATACACGGGCTGGACAAGCCCCCCAAAAGAGGCGATAACGCACGCCGAACAGACTTGGCCCTTTGCAAGAAAACTAACGATTATTGCGACATCCGGTCATTGGTCTGAGCCTCGAGAGCATACTGAGTTTGCTTTCACACCACGGACGGCGAGTTGGCGGAGTGGTGACGCAGCGGATTGCAAATCCGTG
>PIVL01000739.1 GCA_003354145.1 Paracoccaceae bacterium | reverse complement strand
CCCGCAGGGGCCATGCAGCATCTTATCCCTCACAATCTCGCGAAGATTCGGCTTGTCCTCGGACGGAATCTCCGCGACCACACGCGCGTCGACGTCGGCTGCCGTGCGAGGTTTGTCGGCGCGGTCGACGACGAGCAGGATGTGCGCGTGCGGCAGGCCACGCTTCTGGAACTCTACCACCCAGCTGTAGCCGCGGACGATGCCGAGAGCGCCGTCCAACACGAGATCACGGAGCAGCCGCTGCAGACGGAGCCAAAAAACGCGCGCCACGAGGTCTGGACGGCCATCCGGCGACTCGCCCGGGCCCAGCGACTCCGTGATCTCGGGCCACGCCGGGTTGCCCGTGAACGTGACGAAGAAGTCGGGCCGACCCACGTGTCGGACCATGGCCATGGTGTCCTGGTAGCACTGAAACAGGTGACGGGGCGAGCCCTTGAACGTGGACGGGAGAATGACCGGCTGGCCGCATCGCGAGCCCGCTGCGTCGCGCGCGTCCGCCATCTCGACATGGTCGCGCAGATCCCGATAAGAGCTGGCGCGAAGACGGTCCTGCTTTCGGCGTACCCAGGCGAGGTTTGCGGCCTCCATACGGCAGTACACGTCGCACACGTACTGCTGGAACAACGGGCCCGCGCAGTGCGGGAGGCAGGGCTCGAACGGAGACATGAGCATGAGCTTGCTCTTGTAGAACTGCGCGATGCTCACCGTGACCCGCCGTCTCGTGAGACGGCCGGCACCCGTCTCGGAGTTGTCCGCGCCATGCGCGAGATATTCGTGCCACCCGAGCTCGCCGCGTGGGAAAAGCAAGGGGTACGTCAGCGGGTCAACTCTCTCGTTGCGGTCGCTCACGCGACGCGCCTCCTCGCTAACGGGCCAGACGACAAGGTCGCGGGAGGAGGGCGGGGCACCGTCCACGCTCTCGAACACGACCGCGATCTCCTCCGCCTGGGGCCGCTCGTACCGACGGGTGTCGTCGTCCGGCGAGGCCGCAGCGAAACGCAGCGAGAAGCCATCGCCGCATGCACGGTGCAGCGGTCCAAAGACGTCCACCATCCTTCGGAGGCCTCGTATGTACGGGTTGTCTACATGCTGCTCCTCG
>PIVL01000738.1 GCA_003354145.1 Paracoccaceae bacterium | reverse complement strand
TCAGGGCTTGGGCTTAACGATCTGGCGCAGGATCCGGCAACGGTTCAGGCCACGCTGGTCTGCCTGCTGAAAACGGCGGCTGATCGGGATGCCGCTCCGCGCGAAGTGATGGACCGCCTGATCGGCAAGGTCGCCTGATGGCTGTCACGCAATTTCCCACACGCGCCACGGGCGTCGCGGATCGCATGTCGGGGTTCATGGCGCATCTGCGTATGAACGGGATCAAGGCCGGTCCAAAAGAAACAAGTGATGCATTGGCCGCGCTGGCCGAAATCGACGCCACGGACCCCGTGCAGGCGCGTCAGGCATTATGTGCCCTTTTGGCAGGCGATGCCGAGAGCTGGAGCAAGTTTGACGATCTGTTTGATGCTTATTGGTTCAACGTCGGCAAACAACGCGCAGATACAGCGCGCAGCGATCATATCCGGGTTCAGACGTCACGCCCGGTGCTTTGGCAACAGCATATTGAAGGCGATGATGAAGGTGATGATCCGGGGCTGGATAACGTTACGCCTGATAACGGTGAAGGCGAGGCCGAAGGAACAGATGGTCAATTGATCGCCACCCTGACCGACAACCTGTCCCGTCGTGATCTGCGCGAACTGATGGATGAAGAAAGCCAACGACAGGCAGAAAAGATCGCCCGTCGCCTTGCCCACGCGATCCGCGACCGACGCTCGCGTAGGCGCAAACAGGCGTTGCGCGGTGCGGCGTTGGACATGCGGCGCATTCTGCGCGCGTCATTGGCGCGTGGTGGTGAGCCAATGGATCTGTTTCGAAAGGCGCGCCCGCCAAGGCCCATGCAGATCGTGGCAATTTGCGACGTCAGCGGGTCGATGACGGTATATGCACGGGTGTTTCTGGCCTTTCTCAAAGGGTTGGTTGATAGCGGCACCAAAGCGGATGCATATCTGTTTCACACCAGACTGATGCGGGTGACCGAGGCCCTGCAAGACCATGACACATTGCGCGCTGCGGGGCGGTTGTCGCTGATGGCCGAAGGCTTTGGCGGCGGAACGGACATTGCCGGCAGCCTTGACAGCTTTGTCACGGGATATGGCGCCAAAGCACTGAACCGACGGACATTGGTGCTGATCCT
>PIVL01000737.1 GCA_003354145.1 Paracoccaceae bacterium | reverse complement strand
CGAGCGCGCGCGCCCGCGCGCACGTATCGCCCACAGCCCCCTGCCTCTCTTACACGTGCAGGGCGCGCTGGTTCCCGCGTCCGATCTGCACCGTCCCTCGCCCGTGCTCGCCGCATGCCGCGCCGCAACGCGCGAGGCTCGTGCTCCGCCGTGCTGCCGGGACGGACTGCGCAAGATGCCGGGACTGATCGATGTGGGACTGCCCGTGTGTCATGTCTGGCCGTCAGGGATTCTGTGCGTGCACGAACGCGAACGGTCGGCGCGCGTGTGCCGTGACCCGTCGATGCACCGTGCGCCGCCCGCGATCGCACGCGTGCGCGCGCTGTCAGCACGCGCAGGCACGCGCCCCCAACACGCGCGCGCAGCACGCTCTGTCGCTGTCCGGGCGCGCTACGGCGGCTCCCTGTCGCGACACCGCGTCCCTCTCACTCGCACCGCCTTCGCGCGAGCCAATGCGCGCGATCGCAAGGTCGCGGGCGCCGCGCTCTCATGCGCACGCGAGCACCCATCACACGCTCATGCTCGCTGCGCCCGCGCCTCGTCCGCGCATATTTCTCCCGCCGATGCCCGCGCTCCCCGTCCCGAGATCTCGCTCGCACGGGAGGCGCGCATCACGCAGTCGGTGCTCGCCTCTGTCACCCTCGCGGCGGCTCGGCGCTTGCCTCCGCCAGTTGCTGCAGCGCACGCGCGACGAGCTCCAGCCTCACGGGGCTCAGCGCGACACCCATCAAGTACCGCGCCGTTCCCAGCCCGATCTCCCAATCCGCCGGGTAAGGCCCGCAGTTGCAGGCGCATCGTCGCAACCGGCAGAGGCGCGGCGGCTGCCTGTTGTCGTCGCCGTCGCACACCATCATCGTCACGACTCCGCCCAGCAGGTGTAGCACGCGCCCGATCAATACCGCGCCGGCAGTCGAGCGATGCCTACCGCTCTCGCAGATTAGGTGCAGTATGAGCGCGGGATCGCCCTCGCCCGGCGCGCACGCCTCGGATATGCCCTCGACGGCCTCCAGTACGGCGCGCCAGGGCAGCAGCGCGAATAGCGGCTCCCCTCGCCACCTGGCGCCCATCAGCCGATACGTCATCTCCGGGTGCCGGCCGTC
>PIVL01000736.1 GCA_003354145.1 Paracoccaceae bacterium | reverse complement strand
AAAAAAAGGAAGCCGAAGCTTCCTTTTCTTTAGTGTCTTCTCAGATTAGTCGCTATTAAGCAACAATCTCAGCTACAACACCAGCACCAACAGTACGACCACCTTCACGGATAGCGAAGCGTAAACCTTCATCCATCGCGATTGGGCAGATTAGCGTAACAGTCATAGCAACGTTGTCACCAGGCATTACCATCTCTACGCCTTCTGGCAATTCGATAGTACCGGTTACGTCAGTTGTACGGAAGTAGAACTGTGGACGGTAGCCTTTGAAGAATGGAGTGTGACGTCCACCTTCTTCTTTTGACAGAACGTAGATTTCTGACTTGAAAGTTGTGTGTGGAGTGATTGAACCAGGAGCAGCAAGAACCTGACCACGCTCAACATCTTCACGCTTAGTACCACGTAGAAGAACACCACAGTTCTCGCCAGCACGACCTTCGTCAAGAAGCTTACGGAACATTTCAACACCAGTACAAGTAGTCTTAGTAGTATCTTTGATACCAATAATTTCTACTTCTTCACCAACTTTGATGATACCGCGCTCTACACGACCAGTTACAACAGTACCACGGCCTGAGATTGAGAAAACATCTTCGATTGGAAGGATGAATGCACCATCGATAGCACGCTCTGGCTCTGGAATGTAAGTATCTAGTGCTTCTGCAAGCTCAAGAATCTTAGCTTCCCACTCTGGCTCGCCTTCAAGGGCTTTAAGCGCAGAACCTTGGATAACTGGTAGGTCATCACCTGGGAAGTCATATTCAGAAAGAAGTTCACGAACTTCCATCTCTACAAGCTCAAGAAGCTCTTCATCGTCAACCATGTCACATTTGTTCATGAATACGATGATGAATGGTACGCCAACCTGACGTGAAAGCAGGATGTGCTCACGTGTTTGTGGCATTGGACCATCTGTAGAAGCAACTACTAGAATCGCGCCGTCCATCTGTGCAGCACCAGTGATCATGTTTTTAACATAATCGGCGTGACCAGGACAATCTACGTGTGCGTAGTGACGTGCAGGAGTGTCATATTCGATGTGAGAGGTATTAATTGTAATACCGCGCTCACGCTCTTCTGGAGCGTTATCGATCTGTGCGAA
>PIVL01000347.1 GCA_003354145.1 Paracoccaceae bacterium | reverse complement strand
TCCCGGCATTGTATGCAAAATCAGAAATTCACACGGGTGGAGATGTCGTTGCGTTACCCCTAAAAGGTCGCAGGGTATTTCGCTCAATAGGTCTGTCCTGGCGCAAAGGAGCGGGCCAGGCACCAGCTTTTGTTGAGTTGAATAATTTTATTCGTGATGTCGTCAAAACCGATTTTCAAGAGGTAATGGCTTTGGAATTTTCGTAACATCAACGTCACTCTGAGACCTTAGCGCCTGAGGGTCCAATAAGGCTGAATGATGAGAGAGCGTTCTTGTTACGACCCTAACACTGGCCATTGGAGAATAAGACAAACAACGGGAACAGATAAAGCTCTGGGCGCGAAGATCAGAATATACTTGGCGGTCTGTGTGGTGAAAGTCTGAATCTGCCTCTTGCTGCCGTTCGGCCAAGTCCACTTCGGTCTGGCAGCGGTCGTTGACAACAGTGGCGACAATTATCAATTTAGGGGCCCTGTTAAGGGAATATCTGATGCGACTTCGCATTGAGCTCACACCTCAATAAACGCACAAACATGTTTAGGCCTTTCCAATTCCCCGCAGCGGTGGCAGGTTTCGCCCCATGACACATTCCCTTTCAAGCGTGAACAATCGCCCCGCCAGCCCTTTTGCCTTTGGTGCAATGCAATTTGGTCAAGGTGCCTCTGAATCTGACAGCAAAGCGATGTTCGATGCCTGCCGCACTGCTGGGATCAATCATTTTGATACGGCACATGGATATACCGAAGGCGCTTCGGAAACGCTGCTGGGGGCCATGGTCGGTGACGCGCGTGACGATCTGTTGATCGCCACCAAGGTTGGCAATACTGGTGACACATCTGCGGCGAATATGCGCGCCGAGTTTGATATCAGCCGACAGCGACTGAACATGGATATGGTTGATATCCTTTATTTACACCGCTTTGATCCAAACACCGAACTGCGCGAATCCATGCAAACCCTGGCCGAGTTCCGTGACAAAGGACAGATTCGCTATGTCGGCCTGTCTAATTTCGCTGCATGGCAGGTGATGAAGGCGCAGGCCGCTGCCCAAGAGTTTGGTTTGAAGATCGACATATTCCAGCCCATGTACAATCTGGTGAAACGTCAGGCAGAAGTCGAGATCATGCCGATGTGTGCTGATCAGGGCATTACAGTTGCGTCTTATTCGCCGCTTGGGGGTGGGTTGTTGACCGGGAAATACGCGGGTGGTGCAGGTGGGCGACTGGTTGAAAACTCTGAATACACCATGCGCTATAACGTGGAATGGATGCGACAGACTGCGCAGGATTTGAACACTTTGGCCGCTGATCTTGGCACCCATCCGGCGACGCTTGCCGTGGCTTGGGTAGCCGCCCATCCAACACATCCGACGCCGATCCTGTCCGGTCGAAACGTAGGCCAGCTCAGACCATCCCTTGACGGTACAACCTATGACATGACGCCCTCATTGTATGAACAGATCAGCGCCCTTAGCGTCACCCCTGCTCCGGCGACTGATCGGTTGGAGGAAGTTGGGTGATTGATTTTCTGGTTATTGGCGGCGGTATTGCCGGGCAAAGCGCGGCCGCGCGGCTTTCAGCACATGGAAACGTCACATTGCTCGAGGCTGAAGACGCGCTTGGCTATCACGCATCTGGCCGCTCGGCTGCGTTGTACGAGGCCCATTATGGTCTGGACAGCACCGTTGCGCTGAACCTTGCGAGCGAGAATTACCATCGGACGCATAATGGCGGCTATCTGACACCAAGAGGCCTGATCGTGGTTGCCAAAGCCGCGGACCAGGCTGTTTTCAACGCCGATCTGGATGATTTGAACCTGACACCAATTGATCTGGACGCCGCCCGTGCGATGGTGCCGATCCTGAACCCGCAAACAGTTGCCTTTGCCGCCTTTCACGATGCCGCATTGGACATCGACACCGACCGTCTGATGCAGGATTTCACCCGGGTCGTGCGCAGCAATGGCGGTCAGGTTTTGCCCAAACACGCTGTCTTGAGTATTCGCCGATTGGGGAACATCTGGGAGGTGGAAACTAGCAAAGAAACCTTTCAGGCGCGTATAGTCGTCAACGCCGCCGGGGCCTGGGCGGATGAGATCGCTGCCATGGCAGGGATTGCGCCGATTGGGTTGACCCCGTATCGCCGCTCAATGGCGCGATTGCCTGCCCCGGGGGGCCATGATGTTAGCGGGTGGCCAGTGATTATGGGCGCTGGCGAGACGTGGTACGCCAAAGCGGATGCCGGCAAATGGCTGGTGTCTCCAGCGGATTCTGATCCAACCACGCCGCATGATGCCTATGTCGATGATATGGTGCTGGCTGAAGGATTGGCACGCTATGAAGAAATGGTGACCGAACCCGTCACCCGCGTTGAAACCAACTGGGCCGGATTGCGCACATTTGCCCCGGACAAGGCGCTTGTTCTTGGCCCTGACCCGGATCAGCCCTATTTCATCTGGTGCGCCGGGCAAGGTGGCTATGGTTTTCAGACCGCGCCTGCAGCATCGCAACTGATCGCTGATCTGGTGACCGGTGCCAACAGCGAGCTGGACGAACAGATCCTTGCTGCGCTAAACCCGAACAGGCTTCGCTAGATGGCACGCGAACTTCCTAAAACCGCAAGCATTGCCCATGCGGCTGATGGTGCAAAATTGGTAGCCCCGTCGGCAAGCCGAAACGCAGACGATATCTGCACAATGCTAGCGCAATTCGCCCCCAAATCCGGCAAGGCGCTGGAAATAGCCAGTGGCACTGGCCAACACAGCATCATCTTTGCCGCCAAATTTCCAGACCTGCACTGGCAGCCCACCGATATCGATTCCGCCCGACGCGCCAGCATCGACGCCTATGTCAGTGACAGTGATCTCAAGAACATAGCCCCTGCCCTGCCGCTGGACGCCTGCACCCCCGATTGGAGCACGCAATTCGCAGGCCAATCGCTGATTGTTGTAGTCAATCTGCTGCACCTGATCAGCACTCCTGAGGTCCGTACTTTGATAAACGAGGCAGCTATGGCATTGGCCCCCTCTGGTCGCTTCGTTGTCTATGGTCCGTTTATGAGGGGTGGCGAGTTGACCAGCGATGCGGACAAAACATTTCACGCAAGCCTGACCGGTCAGGATCCAGAGATCGGTTATAAAGACGACTTTGACATGCTGGATATGTTGCAGGATGCTAGCCTGAGCGTCGTAGATATTATCGAAATGCCGTCAAATAATCTGGCGTTGATAGTTGAAAAACCTGTCTCCTGATCCAGATCAATGCGACTGTGTCCAAAGGGTGAAATTACATATATTGATTTTGATATATATCACAAAGGACTCACATGATGAACTGGACTGACAAACTGACCGAAACCCGCTCTGGTCTGCGCAACCTCAACACGACTATCCCGGACACATCGCGTGCTTTTGGAGAGCTTGGAAAAGTTGTCAAACAGGGTGGTGTTCTGGATTACAAGACCAAGGAATTCATTGCATTGGGCATCTCGGTCGCAGACCGCTGCGAGCCATGTATCAGCCTGCATATCGAGGCGTTGATCAAGATCAGGGCAACCCGAGAAGAAGTGGCCGATGTGCTTGGAATGTGCATTCAGATGGGTGGTGGCCCATCGTTGATGTACGCCGCCAAAGCGTTGGAATGTTATGATGAGTTGGCAGCCTGATCTGGCCAATTCAACATTACGCCAGAACGGGGTGACTAGTCCGTCGGATAAGCCGCCCCATCTGCCTGCCCACCAGCGGCTGAAGACGCGTGCCGGTGGGTCCATTTCCAGCCATCCGCACGTCGGATCATCGTCACGGTCCACCTGATCGGAACAGATATCGCCTGACCATCCAGATCAAGATGGATGGTCAGTGTCGCCGCCACAACAGCAGCATCACCCATCAGTGTCACCTGACGCCAGTGCCATTCAAACCGATGCGCCGTGGCTTCAGCGAAATTTCGTTCAAACAGCCGACGTGCGGCGGCACGATCGGCGCAAAGCTCATCAGCACCAGTCCCAATCAGGGAAATGTTTGACTCGTCATCAAACAAAGCCATGAGCCCATCAATATCCTTGCCGCAATAGGTTTCGGCATAGGACTCGAAGGTGTCAAGAATTTCCTGCTGCATTTGGGACTCCGTGGTTGCGTAGTGATTTGTTAACAAAGTAGACAAAATAAGCAACTTAAACACGAAATAACGCTGATGTTGCGAAGAATTTGACGATCAGACTCACAGCCCCGGCCTTACCCATCCTTGCGGATCACCTCGTTCTTTGGATCATACGGGCTGTCTTTGGTGATTTCAGCGTCCCATAACTCATCGAGCATTTTAACCTTCAACCGGGTGCCCGGCACGGCAAGCGCTTCCGGAACATAGCCCATTCCGATGCTTTTGCCGAAATGAACCGAATAGCCGCCCGAAGTCAGCCGCCCAACGCGGGTGCCATCATGATACAGAACTTCGCGTCCCCAAGGGTCAGCATCATCCGGGCCATCAATCAA
>PIVL01000735.1 GCA_003354145.1 Paracoccaceae bacterium | reverse complement strand
ACGTTGTTTCATGTTGGGTGATTTGTTTCGTCCAGCGGTCGACTGGGATTGTTGAATTCATGATGAATATTCACACATCTCTTGCGTGTGTAAGCGTTTTGCGTTCTGTAGTGCAGCGAATTTGATTTTCCACAAAGGGGCAGATATGCTGGGCATAAAATTGGTTATTCATGCGATCAAAATGCTGTTTCGCAACCCTTGGGTGACTTTACGGTTGACCGTTTTCCCACTGGTTATTGGTTGGGCCCTTGCACTTTTTGTTGTATCCTTGTTTTCAAGCGTTGGCTTGAACGAAGTCTTGACTCGGGGAGTGGTACCCAAGCTGGAGCCGGGTCTAGGTGGCCTTTTGGTGGGTTGGTTGGCGATGTTCATTGTCTTTGCCACAATGTTCTGGGCGGCTAAAAGTTGGCATCGTTTTGTTCTTTTAGGTGACCCTCCAGGCAGGCTCTTGCCGCGAAATAGCAGAGCTTTTGCATTGTCCTACATTTGGGCAGTGATTCGCCTTGCCTTGGTATGGACTGTTCTACGAATTTCAATCGTGTTCTTGATAGCGTCTTTGATGCCACCTCTGGATCTGAATTCACCATCGGGTTCGATTTCATTAACGATTGAGCTACCACCCTTATTCTATTTCTTGACACTGTTGTTATACGCGTTGACGCTGCGTATTGGTCTTGTTCTGCCAGGGGCTGCCGTGGGCAAGCCAATATCGCTCATGCAATCATGGCAGTTTACAAAGGGAATTACCCTCTCAATTCTTGTTGTTACGCTGATATTATTTGGTTTAGATTTTTTGATAGAATCAAGTTTTGTGAAAGCTCATCTTAATCTACCTTTGTTCTTTGTTCTTTTTTGGTTCAGTTATACCCTAGTTATCTCGATACTGACCACGCTTTATGGCGTTTGCGTCGAAAAGCGCGAACTCTAAGGCGAAACAAGACCGCCATTTTCACGATGCAATAAACCCGCAAACGTCGCCTCCTGACTTGCCATTTGTCGCGCTTGGCTTGACAGTTTAACGCCTGCAGGCCAACCCTGCGTCCATGTTGGATATACGACCAGTTGGATATGTCATCGGCCTGTTGGTCACCATTCTTGGTGCCACA
>PIVL01000734.1 GCA_003354145.1 Paracoccaceae bacterium | reverse complement strand
CTGCCGGTGATGATTGGTTGCGAACAGGCGATGGTTTCGGGGATTCTGTGCGAAAGTTTCACCGCCCAAAAGGCGATGCGCCTTGGCATCCTGACCGACATCGTTCCCGGTCTCAAAGTAGATGGCGAATATGTTGCCAACCCGCTGGTCGAGACCCGCATGATCACGGATGACATGGGTCGCATCCTGCATGGTGAGTTGAAGACCGGAGAGGCGCTGGCTGAGGGCAAAGCCAGAATGAAAACCGGAGAGATGGATCTGAGCGCGCTTGACGCCAAGGTCGAGGAACTTTGCGCCAAATTGCTGCTAACCTTCCCTGATTGCACTACCAAATCGGTCGAGGAACTGCGCAAACCCAAGCTTAACGTCTGGAACATGAACAAAGAAAATGCCCGTGCCTGGCTTGGCGGCAACATGATGACCGAGGCCAACATGGGATTCCGTGCTTTCAATGAAGGCAACCGCGAAGTCGGCCGCGAGATTGATTTTGTGCTGTTGCGCAAGGAACTGGCTGAGGGTGCCAAATGGACGCCTGACTATATTGACTCGATGATGCCGGGTGTACGCAAATGAGTGACGTGCTTGGCATAACCCTGGCACTTGACGGCTCACTACTGCGGCTTCGGTTGAACCGGCCCAAGGCGAACATCGTCGATGCCGAAATGATCGCCGCTCTGAATGCCGCGCTGGCAGCGCATCAGGACAATCGCGATATCGTCGCAGTCCTGATCGAGGCCGAGGGTCCGCATTTCAGCTTTGGGGCATCGGTCGAGGAACATCTGCCCGACAGCTGTGCCAAAATGCTGAAATCTCTGCATGCTCTGGTGCGCCGTATGCTGGAGTTTCCGGTTCCGGTTCTTGTGGCGGTGCGCGGTCAATGTCTTGGCGGTGGCCTGGAAGTGGCGATGGCAGGGCATATGATCTATGCCGCGCCGGATGCAAATCTTGGACAGCCCGAGATGATGCTGGGCGTGTTTGCCCCGGCTGCATCTTGCCTGATACCAGACCGCGTCGGGCAGGCCAAAGCTGAAGATCTATTATACTCGGGTCGTGCCGTCAGCGGCGAAGAGGCGTTTTCACTGGGGCTGGTCGATGCCATCGATCCAGACCCG
>PIVL01000733.1 GCA_003354145.1 Paracoccaceae bacterium | reverse complement strand
TCCTTCATGTACGATCGAGACAAACTCGGTATCGTCTCTGTCGGCTTTGACGTCGACGACGTACGGCGACCGTGCGGTGTGGGTAACCACTCCGCCGGATGAGCTCATGTCGGTATTTGCCGTGAGTTCGTTCTCTCGTGATGTCCGTTAGGATGCACCACGGGGTGCGCACGAGCGTGCGGCCTCAGATCGTCAGGTCTTCGCCCGCTCCAGATGGCGGGCGAGAGGATGACAGCTACATCGTGAAGTCTCAAATCTTCCAGAAATTGGCACGATGGCTGCCACTCCGCCACTGTCCGACAGCTCTGACTGTCCACCTGCGCTGCTGGCACAAACTGCGCAGCTGACACCCCCCCGCGACATCAATGTGGATCGAGGCAGAGGAACGTGATGGCGTCCACACATATGGTGGAAGTCAGAGTTCGTCGTCGTGGCGCCGCGCTCACCGGTAGCCCTAGGCATACTGGACCTTTGCACGGCTGGCTGTGCTCACAGTGGCGGCCCATGGCTGTCACCGACTGTTGCATCAGCACTTGTCCTCAACTTCACAGTTTCTTGGACCTCGACGCTCGGCGTCGAATGCTGTTGATTGATCACGTTGTCTTGGACCTCGACGCTCGGCGTCGATCACGCAGTGCCTCTGCGGATGCTGTTGATTGGTCACGTTGTCTTGGACCTCGACGCTCTGCGTCGATCACGCAGTGCTCCTGCGGATGCCGTTGGTCACGCAGTGTCCCTGCGATTGCCGTCAACTGCCTTCAACTCAGTTCCTCCCGGGCTCGTTTGATCACGCAGTGTCCCCTGCGATTGCCGTCAACTGCCTTCAACTCAGTTCCTCCCTGGCTTGTCCTGTTTGCTCTTGTATGTTGTTCACGCGTCTTGACTGCTGAGCCGCGCAGAGCACGGACATGGCGAAGTCGGGAGCATGAGCACACCATCCGGCGCGACATCGTGCTTCATCTGCTCCGTCTTCGCCTGCTCCTCCTTCTTCTCGTCCTTCATGTACGATCGAGACAAACTCGGTATCGTCTCTGTCGGCTTTGACGTCGACGACGTACGGCGACCGTGCGGTGTGGGTAACCACTCCGCCGGATGAGCTCATGTCGGTATTTG
>PIVL01000732.1 GCA_003354145.1 Paracoccaceae bacterium | reverse complement strand
CGAGGGAGTGCTCGCTGAGCTTAACGCTGGAAATTACTTTCTGACAGGCGGCACTGGAAACGACCATCTGATCGGGGCCGCTGGCAATGATCACCTGATCGGTAGCAACGGAAACGACACGCTGCAAGGCGGCCTTGGCAAAGACACCCTCAAAGGCGGCGCTGGAATCGATCATCTGACCGGGGGCGCTGGAAACGACAAACTAAGTGGCTCAGCCGGTAACGATACTCTTCATGGGGATGATGGAAAAGATAAACTGTACGGTGGAAACGGCGCCGATAGTCTTCAGGGCGGTGACGGAAGAGACAAACTGAAGGGTGGGGACGGCAACGACACTCTTCAAGGGGATGAAGGAAGGGACAAACTGTACGGTGGGGACGGTGACGATTATTTGTCTGGCGGAATTTACAGCGACACATTCATTTTCTCAGGGGATTTTGGGTATGACGTCGTGACTGATTTCAAGACATCAGGACAGAAAGAGCAAATTGATTTGTCCGGTGTTTCTGAGATTACCGATTTCAATGATTTGCTCAACAATCATCTCAGTGCATACGACGACGAATATGGGGATGCCTTTATTGAAGATGGGAACGGCAATTCCATTCACTTGTGGGGTGTCAGTGTCGATGAACTTTCCAGCGACGATTTCATTTTCTAGTACGATGCTATCTGGTTCTGATGGATTGGACATCCCCCACCTAGCGTTGTGCTAGGATTGAAGGATGGAATTTGTCAGGAGGGTACTGAGCTGAAAGATTAGACCTTGTGGGCCTGGATTTAGCGAAGAATGTGTCTCAACTTCATGTTTGTCGTTCAACAGGCGAGGTGGTTTTCCGCAAACAACTCAAACGCAACAAACTGCTCCCATTCATTTCTGAGCTGCCAACGTGCACAATTGTGATGGAAGCTTGTTCAGGGAGCCATTATTGGGGACGCGAATTTGAAGCCCTCGGCCACTCGGTTCGCCTGATCGCTCCAAAATATGTCAAGCCGTTTGTGAAACGCAGCAAGAGTGATGCGATTGACGCTGAAGCCATTTGTGAAGCGGCCCTGCGACCAACGATGTATTACCCGGCAGTCGAAACGCAGTTTCGATGAGAGGGCGGTTTGTGC
>PIVL01000731.1 GCA_003354145.1 Paracoccaceae bacterium | reverse complement strand
GGGGACTTATGCCAGTTTCTTTCTCGACAGTGCCCCTGCGCCAACTATCATCCTAATCATGACGGCGTTGTTCATCGCAGCCTTCATCAGACGCCAAATCATCACACGCCGCACCTCTATGCAGCGCGTTGAGGAGGCAGTGAACTAATGACCTGCAAGGGCAGTATGGCGAGCCATTTGTCTGCACATGGTGTGCGCCCAACACGCCAAAGGCTTGCCATCGCTGAAATGCTGTTTGAGGGGCTGGGCGTCACGTCGATGCCTCCGGTCTATATGAAGAGCTGGCAACTTCGGCCACGAAAGTATCGCTCGCGACCGTCTACAATGCGCTAAGGGCGTTTGATCAAGCGGGCCTTGTCAGGCGCGTAGGCTTACCGGGTGACTGTGTCTGGTATGATACCGATACCTGCAATCATCATCATTTTTTCGTTGTCGCAGAAAACCGAGTTATCGATATCGATGTGCCTGTCGCCGAAGGGGCATCGCCAAGATTACCTGATGGGTACCGCGTATCTCGCATTGATACGGTGATTCATTTGGTTCGAGATGATGCCGGTTCTTAAGAAGGCCGTCCCAGACCTCGCGCTGGCTTAGTGAAACGTTTCCCGCTATTCGAACAGGCATATTGCTTTACCAAGATGTAACCGGGTTTGTTTCATGTGGTCCTTTGGGTTCGTTCTGTGTCGTAGAATACGTAATTGGGGGATCGTTTGTCGTGGGCGAGCTGAATGCCTGTGCAATGTCTTCCGCTGGTGGCGAGGCCTCAAGACCACAATCATGCTTTCCGTTCTAAGAAACTTGTATCCACGTCGAAGCAGACATTGGTGCAAACGCAGAGAAAGCTCACTTTGTCCGCATGTCGGTAATAAGCCTGCCCGATCCTCGCTGCGCCTAAAACAAACGGCCGCTTTCACAGCTGCATTGCAGCGTATTTTTCTGGTAGGTTTAGGTAATGTAGATGCTGCGGGAGCGAAGGGCGCGATTGCTATCAGGCCGCTTTGGGCTCGGTGCCGTCGTTCCGCCTCATGTGGCTTGGTGACCGCTTCTGACTGCCGAATGTCCAAGTTTTGCTGTAACCTGCTGAAAAGCGTGAAACAACTGCGTCTTACGAAAGGCCGC
>PIVL01000730.1 GCA_003354145.1 Paracoccaceae bacterium | reverse complement strand
GTAGTACGTCGCAGTACGCCGTAGTACGTCGTAGTGCGCCGTAGTATACGTCGTAGTACGCTGTAGTACGTCGTAGTACGTAGTACGTCGTAGTGCGCAAATAACAGTTTAGTAGCAAATTGCCTTAAAAACTGTTTTTTGTTGTAGGCCCTGCCTTGGTAGAGCCCTAGCCCAGTAACAAATGATACCTGCGCGTGGACCCCAAACAAAGTTTAGGCAAGTAGGCTGCCTACATTCCTATGTTATGTTATGCTATGCTATGCTATGCTATCTATCTATCTATCGATCCATCTATCTATCTATCTATCCATCGATCTATTTATCTATCTATCTATCTATCTATCTATCGATCTATCTATCTATTTATCTAATATATCTGTTTATCTATCTATCGATCTTGCAACATGGCTTTGCTTCGAAAGGCCAACGTGATCTTCTTTGTGCCATCCCATACATCCAAGCGAGCAAAGAGCAAAGAGGCGTCAAGACCCCTCCCCCCTTTTTGCCACGCCCCCCCTCCTCCAGTCGCCATACGCAAAAAATGAATTCGAAATGAATTCAACTGAATAAAAAAAACGTGTTGACGAAAAACACCGCTGAATGTAACAAAATCATCATATATACATAAAGAAGAACTTTATATAGCATATAGGCTGGGAGCAAGTCTTGGCAAGTGGGCTGCCAACTCTCGAGCAAAGTAAGAACCCCCAAGCGCAAGCACTGTTTGAAGAATACAGATGTGTGTTACTCACGTGCATTATGGAATCTCACGCACATGCATTTTTCAAAGCAGCCGACGCACAGAAAGTTGGCAATCCAAATCTATGTAGCCATGCTCTGTAGCAGTGGGGCTCAACGCAGTTGGCGATCCAAGGTTACTTGCCACGCGCAAGCAAGATGATTTAACGCGCTGTATATGCATGCTCTTTGGCAGTGCATTGTGGTCTTGCACTTGGTCTGCAGAATGGAATGCTCTGTAGCAGTTCACCCTAATCTGTCTGGTCCCAACCCAACTCTCGCATGACTTCTGCGGCTCTAATATGAGTAGCCTTCTCTTTCTCCTCGAACATGTCGTTGAATCTTGATAAGATGCCTTCTGGTGGCCCAGCCTCGATAATTT
>PIVL01000346.1 GCA_003354145.1 Paracoccaceae bacterium | reverse complement strand
GGGTCTGATTGGCACCAAACCCCGCATTAAGTCGTTAGGCTAGGCCGTTTCTTCTGATCGTTGAGAGAGCCCCAAAATGATCAGGCCAAAGCCGTTGAATAGAAGTTCGATCCCCATCAAGATTCCAATTAGCTGGAGAATTTGCGGGTTGTCGAACTGGCTGAACAGATAGATTGCAAGGAACAGCGACAGTGCGCCGGTGATCAGCATCGGCCAGAAAAACGGTGTTTCGCGCATTCGTGACGCAAAGAACAGCCGGATAATACCGCTAACAGCGAACAATATCAGCAGGACCATCGTCAGTGGAAGCACGCCCTCAAGCGGGTTGCTAACAAAGGAAATGCCGACATAAGCCACCAGTACACCCAGCAGAACGCCGAATATCTTGGCACCCGCGCCTTCGGACATAAATCCAGCGACGATTTGAAACCCGCCGCTGACCAGTAATAATATCCCGATGAC
This sequence comes from Paracoccaceae bacterium, assembly GCA_003354145.1. Lineage (GTDB taxonomy): Bacteria > Pseudomonadota > Alphaproteobacteria > Rhodobacterales > Rhodobacteraceae > NORP181. The sequence goes on along the minus strand of PIVL01000346.1, from coordinate 4,090 downwards.
AGCGGTCACAACCACCGATGCCAGAAATGCATTACCCAGCACATAAATGCCAAAAACTACGGACAAGACGCCCAGCAGAGTCCATTTTAACCAGTCTTTCATTGGATCGCTCCTTGGTTGAATCAATGTAGTACGTTGTTTCTACATCAAATCACGTACATCTGTCAGCTTTCCTGTTATTGCCGCTGCAGCCGCCATTCCCGGGCTAAGCAAATGGGTGCGCCCCTTACGTCCCTGACGGCCTTCAAAGTTGCGGTTTGACGTGGATGCACAGCGCTCACCCGGCGCGAGCTGGTCGGGGTTCATTGCCAGGCACATGGAACACCCCGCAAGACGCCATTCAAATCCGGCTTCTATGAAAATGTCGGCCAAGCCTTCTTCTTCGGCCTGCGCACGCACAAGACCAGAACCCGGAACAACCATGGCCCGCATACCGTCCTTGATCTTTTTACCTTTCAGGATTTCAGCCGCAGCGCGCAGATCCTCGATCCGGCCATTGGTGCAAGACCCGATGAATACCGTGTCAACCTCGACTTCGCTTAGCGGTGTGCCAGGTGTCAAGCCCATGTAGTCAAGCGCACGTTGGGCAGCTTCGACCTTGCCGCCTTCGAAATCAGATGGTGCCGGAACCGTTGCGGTGATCGGCAGCACGTCTTCGGGAGACGTTCCCCAAGTGACAACCGGAGCAATGTCTTCGCCTTTGATTGTGATGACTTTGTCCCAAAGGGCATCATCATCCGAGTGAAGGGTTTTCCACACTTCTAGGGCCGCGTCCCAATGTTCTTCTTTCGGGGCGTGTGGGCGGCCTTTGACATATTCAAACGTCTTTTCGTCTGGCGCAATCAATCCAGCACGCGCGCCACCTTCGATAGCCATGTTGCAAACGGTCATGCGACCTTCCATCGACAAATCGCGGATTGCCTCGCCGCAATATTCGATGACATAGCCAGTACCACCCGCTGTTCCGGTTTCGCCAATGACAGACATAGTGATGTCTTTGGCCGTCACACCGGGACGCAGTTTGCCGGTGATTTCAACCTTCATGTTCTTGGATTTTTTCTGGATCAACGTTTGCGTTGCCAGAACATGTTCAACTTCGGATGTCCCGATGCCGTGGGCGAGAGAGCCGAATGCCCCGTGCGTGGCCGTATGGCTGTCGCCGCAAACAACGGTCATGCCGGGCAGGGTCCACCCCTGTTCAGGGCCAACGATATGAACGATCCCCTGACGGACATCAGACACCGGATAGTAATGAATGCCGAAATCTTCGGCGTTCTTGTCAAGCGTCTCGACCTGAGTGCGGCTTTCTTCGTTCTCAATGCCTTTGTGGCGGTCCAAAGTCGTTGGAACGTTGTGATCCGGCACAGCAATAGTTTTTCCCGGGGCACGCACTTTGCGATTTGCGTCGCGCAGACCTTCAAAAGCTTGCGCACTGGTAACTTCGTGAACCAGGTGCCGGTCGATATACAAAAGACAGGTGCCGTCATCAGATTCGTGGGCCGTGTGAGTGTCCCAGATCTTATCATAGAGTGTTTTGGGGGACATGAGTCCTCTCCCGTGGTTTGTTTGAAATTTTAGGGTGCAGGGAACAGGCCAGCCGTCAAGACCGGGCAAGCACCGTGCGCGAGGCACCAAAGAACCGTTCGCGCAGGCGGGCGCGATCATCAAGGTTCAAAGAAAGGGCCAAAAAAGATGTCATACGGGTCAGATATAGGCGCGACGGCGTTTCATCAAGGTCTGAGTCATGCCGTACGGTAAATTGCTTTTAGGGTTGACGACGTGTTGATTGTGCAGAATGAGCACGTTTCAGCCCTGATTGATATTGTAACGCAGTGATTCATTGAATAGTCGCCACCGCGTTGTTAGGTTTGATTTACCCCAGTGCCCGGGATCCGGCGGCGCGTTTAAAGGAGGACAATGTCCTGTTACCCCAAGCAGAGGCGGCATTGGCCGCTGATGACCGGGCTGGTTTGATGACCACCCCTGCCCAACTCACCAGCAGCGAGCTGCTGGAGCATATTCTAAACTCACTCAATAGCGACAAAGCTGAAGACGTCGTGCAGATTGATCTGCATGGCAAAACGCAGATTGGCGACTATATGGTTATTGCATCCGGACGTTCGTCCCGGCAGGTGTCGGCGATGGCTGACAAACTGATGGACCGGCTGAAACAAGATTTCGGGCGGCTCAGCAAAGCCGAAGGCAAAGATGTCGGCGATTGGGTGTTGGTAGACACCGGCGATGTGATCGTGCACCTGTTCCGTCCAGAAGTGCGTGAATTCTATCAGCTGGAAAAGATGTGGCAGCCAGGTGGCGATACTGCGCCTACCAACTGATCCTGCGCCGTCATGCGTGTGCATATCTGCGCGGTCGGGCGTTTGCGCGCCGGACCCGAAAAAAACCTGATTGATGATTATCTGACCCGGTTTGACCGGACGGGCCGCGCTTTGGGTCTTGGCCCTGCGCGACTTGTCGAGGTCGAGGATCGCAAAGGTGGCGGTATGGCCGCCGAGGCCGGATTGTTGCGCCGCTCTATTCCGCAAGGTTCTGTGATTTGTGTGCTGGATGAGCGTGGCAAGGTGATGACCTCACCCAAATTCGCCACGCGACTTTGCGATTGGCGGGATGATGGATGCTCTGATCTGGCGCTGGTGATCGGCGGTGCAGACGGCATTGATCCATCTCTGCGTGCCGAGGCTGATTTCAGCCTGTCCTTTGGCCAGATGGTCTGGCCACATATGCTGGTGCGTGTGATGCTGACCGAGCAGCTGTACCGCGCCGCAACAATATTGGCCGGGGGGCCGTATCACCGGACCTGAAATCCTGTGATCAACTCCAAATTCTTCCTGTTGGATACACCACGACCGCGACGCGGGCTCGTGCTGCGCTTCAAAGTTAGGCGACCCAGCGTAAATCGGCTACACCAGCGGGTCATTCCTGATCGGTGGCAGCGCGCTGATGGCCACAACCCGTTAGGGCAACGTGACCGTCTGCGGTTGGCCTGTCCAGCCATCGACAAGACAGCGGGCCTCGATCTGGACCTGCGTTGTGCCTTGTGGAACCTGCACGCCAAGAGAGCGGGTAAAGGGTTGCTCGTTGACATGTGGATGCGCCAGAACACGCATGCCGATTTCTTTTCCGTCCATGTCCAATACCCGCCAACCGTCAGCATAATGGTCCCAGCCACTGTCCGGGTGTGACAGGGTCACATCAAAACGCCATCCGCCAGCGCTCTGACTTGCCTTGACGGCGGTGATAGTCGGCGGGTCTGCCTGTGCAGGCAGCGCGAAACCTAGAAGGGCGATGTAAATCAGGCGTTTCATGGCTTGATGCTAGCCCGTGCGGGGTTAGAAAGTACAGGCACAGTCGTGTGAACGAACCACACATGGCGGGGAAATTTCTTGTTATTTAGATAAATTGGTAATATATTTTTACCAAAGATAGCTAGGACTTGGAGTGAGCCAATGGAAATGCCAATTCCGAACCCTTCGATTCTGGCGCGCAAAGACCAATTGGTTGCACGCCTTTTGCAAGTTTTATCCCAAGACGCGGTAATTCACGATGAGGCCGAAACCCGCGCTTATGAGTGTGATGCCCTAACTGCTTATACATGCCCACCTTTGCTGGCCGTTCTGCCAAGCACGACGCAACAGGTTTCCGATATCCTGCGCATTTGCCTAGAAGAAGGTGTTCCGGTGGTGCCTCGCGGATCAGGCACATCGCTGGCTGGCGGCGCGTTGCCAACAGCAGATTGCGTCATTCTGGGGGTGGCCCGAATGAACGAAGTGTTGGAGACCGATTATGACAACCGGTTTATCCGGGTGCAGTCCGGGCGCACAAATCTAAGCGTGACCGGAGCGGTCGAGGAAAACGGTTTCTTTTATGCGCCTGATCCGTCCAGCCAACTGGCCTGCGCCATTGCCGGCAATGTCGCGATGAATTCGGGCGGGGCGCATTGCCTGAAATATGGGGTGACAACCAACAATCTGATGGGCGTCACGATGGTGCTGATGGACGGAACTATTGTCGAAATCGGAGGCGCACATCTGGATGCTGGTGGGCTTGATCTGCTCGGGGTGATTTGCGGCTC
>PIVL01000345.1 GCA_003354145.1 Paracoccaceae bacterium | reverse complement strand
GCAACTGTGATCGGCGCCATCGCCCCCATCAACGTAAAGGGCGTTATGATGGACACCTGCCCATAATGCGCGAAATCTATGATCCCCTGCGCCATCGGAATGTCGATCTGACGAGGAGAGTTTGTGTTGATGACGGTATACATAAAGCAATCCGCCTTGAACTCTGCATCCGAAACGCCGCGAAAATTGCGCATCATTTCAAAGCAATCCATCACCTGCGGACGACCCCGTGCATAGACAAATGTCGGTTTGTCCGATTGCGTCAGGATTTCCTCGCTCATGGCATAATGGCGCAGATGCATTGGCATGTCTTGTGGTTCGACCAGCGGCGGCAGCATGTGCAAAGCATCAAAATGCTGGGTCATCTTCACCAGTTCTTTGAAATCCCGTAACGATCCGGGCCGCCGTCCACGTGTCAGATCGGTCGCGTGGGGTGCACCCGCCCCCGGATGAAAGACCAACCGCCCGGGCTCTAACATGACATCGCGGTCCCGCACGGCCCCGCGCAAAGTGATAGACTTGGGTGCTGCGGCAACCGCCGCATTGACGATGTCGCGCCCGATGAACACCATATCATCCTCAACCCGAGCGCCCGCTGCCTGAAACAACGCCTGCGCCTCGGGTAAAAGAACCTTGATCCCCAACTCCTCAAGGACCTGAAGTGATGCATTGTGAATTGCGTCAATCCGGTCTTCAGAGAACGCATTTGCCGCTGGAAATGGATTGCGCAGATTGCGGTAATCCACCTTGCGCGTGACAGTTGGTGACGCGCCGCTGCGCCGACGTCCGGTGCGTCGGGGTTTTGTGTCGGTCATAATCGCATAGCCTTGCCATCAGGGTCATAAGGCGACGATTCAATAACCCGCGCCACACGTTCCACGCCAACCACATGCACGGCAAGTTCCGTTCCAATCGCCGCTTTGTCGCTACTGACCAACGCCATCGCCAGCGATTTGCCGGTGGTGTGCCCATAGGCCCCGGAAGTAACAAAGCCAACCTTGTTGCCATCCGACCAGATCGGTTCATAACCGCTCGCATCCGCACCTTCGGCCTCTACCTCAAGCGTCACCTGAACTTGCGCTGGCCCATTGCCATCACGCTCTGCAATGGCCGCTTCGCGACCGACGAAATCGCCTTTGTTCCAGTCGATCCAACGATCCATGCCGGTCATGCCCGGCGTGTAACCTTGGGTGAATTCTGCCGACCAGATGCCAAAGGATTTTTCGATCCGCGTACTAAGCATCGCATTGAACCCAACCTCGCGAATTCCCGCGTCCTGTCCCGCCTCAAGCAACATTCGGCGCAGGGCGATGTGATCGCCCATACGACAGTTGATCTCATAGCCCATTTCGCCAGTGACAGACATCCGCGCCACATGCGCGCGCACCAAGCCAATATCAAACAGGCCACAGCCCATGAACGGCAGTCTGGTTATGTCCTGCTCGGCCAGATTTTCGAGGACAGCACGGGATTTGGGCCCGACCAATGCAAAACCGCAGACTTCTGCCCCCAAATCACGCACCGAAACACCGTCCATCATATGATCGTCAAACCAACGCATATGCCAGCTGCGTAAATAATAGCTCCCCATAATCCAGTAGGTGCCATCACCCCAGTTCAGAACAGTCAGATCACCCTTCATCTTACCGGTTTCCGAAAGCATCGGCGCCAATCGCGCGCGGCCCGGTGCAGGCAATTTGCTTGCCATGATGTGATCAAGCCACCGTTCGGCGTTCTGTCCTGAAACCTCGAACCGGGAAAATCCGGTGATGTCCAAAAGGCCGACCCCATTGCGAATGACCTGACATTCCTCGCCAACGATATCATGCGCATTGGACCGCCTGAGCGTTGGCGTTTCCTCAAATCCTTTGGGCGCGAAATAAAGCGGGACTTCGAGGTCCCAACTGACACCCCATTTGCAGCCAGCCTCGGTCATCGCGTCATGCGCGGGGGCCATGTTTAACGGGCGGCCCGCAGGCAATTGTTCGTTCGGGTATGTCATCACAAAGCGACGTGAATAGAACTGTCCGGTGGTTTCACGGATATAGCGTTTATTCTTTGCGTAGTCGCCATATCGTGCCACATCCATGCCATAGACATCGGCCTCTGGCTCTCCGTGAATCATCCATTCGGCCAACGATTTGCCGACGCCTCCACCCTGAAGGAACCCGGCCATTACCGCACAAGCGGTCCAATAGCCACGTTTACCGGGGACCGGACCGACCAGCGGGTTGCCATCCGGAGAGAATGTGAACGCACCGTTAACCCAGGTTTTGACGCCAACCTCTTGCAAGCAAGGATAGCGCTCAAAGCCCATGGTCAGTTCTTTTTCTATCCGGTCAGTATCTTCCTGAAACAGCTCCATGCCATAGCTCCAAGGCGCGCCGTCCATCGCCCAGTGCTCGTGGTCAACTTCGTAGATACCAAGTAAAACACCATTCTGATCCTGCCGCAGATATGTGAAACCTTCGAGGTCAACCGTCATCGGGACCTCAAAATCCAAGTCTTCAAGTTCGGGGATGCTATCGGACACCAGATAGTGGTGTTTTAGAGGGGAAACCGGCAATTCGATCCCGGCCATACGCCCTATTTGTTTGGCCCATAAACCGCCTGCATTCACAACATGTTCGCAGGTGACGGTGCCTTGTTCGGTGACGACCTGCCAGCCATCCGCTGTCTGGTGCAATTCAAGAACGCGGTTGTGCTCAATCACTTCGGCACCACGTTTTTTGGCTGCACCAGCATAGGCATGCACTGTTCCGGTTGTGTCCAGGTATCCTTCGCGGTCCGCCCACATGCCGCCAAGCAAGCCTTCGGTCGACATGATCGGGTTCAGGTCTTGTGCCTCTTGCGGCGTCACAAGACGGCAATCATCAATGCCAATGGACTGGAATACACGATACGCAGATTGCAGCCACTCCCACCGATCCGGGGTTCCGGCCATAGTCAGGCCACCGGTCATATGCAAACCAATATCTTGGCCGCTTTCCTTTTCGATCTCGGGCAGCAAATCAATCGTATAGGCTTGCAAGGCTGCGATATTGGGATCAGCATTCAACGCGTGGATGCCACCCGCAGCATGCCACGAAGATCCGGCAGTCAGAACCGAGCGTTCGATCAGGCAAACGTCTTTCCAGCCGAACTTCGCCAGATGATAAAGAACCGAAGCACCGACAACGCCGCCTCCGATGATCACAACCCTGTAATGCGATTTCATGGCCAACCTCCCGATAGAGCCCTGTTGGTCAGAAGGCTATCTGTGGGAAATGAGTCTGTCTAGACATTTGTGTACATTACTATTGGCTTGGACGTAGGGTGGGTGAAAACCCACGCCCTTTTTTCTCAAACAGCGTGGGTTTTCACCCACCCTACGTCAATTGCCCGATGTCTTTTACAAAGCTTCGATGATTGTCACGTTAGCAATCCCACCGCCTTCGCACATGGTTTGCAGACCATAGCGTAAACCACGTGCTCGCAGCGCGTGAACCAGTGTTGTCATCAGCTTGGCACCCGATCCACCCAAAGGATGACCCAACGCAATAGCGCCACCATTGACGTTTAGCTTATTGTGATCCGCACCTGTATGTTTCAGCCAGGCCAGTGGAACCGGCGCAAAGGCTTCGTTCACTTCATAAAGATCTATATCGCCAATGTTCAACCCGGCGCGTTTCAGTGCTTTGTCGGTCGCAAACAACGGCTCTTCCAGCATCACAACCGGATCACCGCCCGTCACTGTCATTGCGTGAATGCGCGCCAGCGGGGTCAGGTTATGGTCACGCACCGCTGCCTTTGATGCGATCATTACTCCGGCAGACCCATCACAAATCTGACTGGCATTGGCCGCTGTGATTTTGCCACCAGGAAGCAAAGTGCGAACAGACCCGATGCTTTCCATCGTCGCACCAACCCGGATGCCTTCGTCGTGGACATGGCGTTCGGTTTTACCGTCAACATCAATATCCAATGCCAGAATCTCCGCATCAAACGCGCCAGTTTCTGTCGCAACTGCCGCACGTCGATGGCTTTCAACAGCAAATGCATCCAGCTCGTCCCGCGCCATGTTCCATTTCTCGGCAATCATCTCGGCCCCGGTGAACTGGCTGAAAATCATACCCGGATACCTGGCCATGATGCCGGGGCTGGAGGGGCTGCCTGCTTTTGGCTCTTTGGTCCACATTCCTGACTGTCCCATCGGCACACGGCTCATGCTTTCGGCACCTGCTGCAATGACAAGATCCTGCACGCCCGACATCACGGCCTGTGCTGCGAAATGGATGGATTGTTGGGATGATCCGCATTGCCGATCAATGGTCACGGCAGGAACCGATTCCGGTAGGTTTGAGGCCAACACAGCATTGCGGCCAAAATGCAGGCCTTGTTCGTTCACCTGACCAACGCAGCCCATGATGACATCATCCACCGCATCCGGAGCGACCCCGGCACGCAGAACGACCTCGTCCAGAACGGCAGCAGCCAGGTCAACTGGATGCCAGCCAAAAAGTCGGCCTTCGCGACGTCCACCAGCGGTACGGGCTGCACTGACAATATAGGCTTCGG
>PIVL01000049.1 GCA_003354145.1 Paracoccaceae bacterium | reverse complement strand
GGCCAAAGCACGCGCGGATATGGTTCGGATATTGGAACAGAACCAAATCGATCCAGTAGCTGCCGTGTTTTTACAGAGATTGGACATCATTCTCGATCAGGGTGCGCCGGACGACTGGGATGGCGCATGGCATTTGATGGAGAAATAGAGTGTAGATATGTACAGACTCTCGGGACACTTCCTGTAAATTCCCTGATTTGGGATGGAGGAAGTTTTCATGACGAACGGTAAAATACGCATCCACCTGACTGTGTTCAGATGTATTAGTTCCGACCTCATCTGACACTGCCCCCCAAGGCTCCCTCATTCATAACGAGAGTTTGCGGGTATGGATTTCATATTCCTTGGTTTCGTTTTGGGCAAGCGCGTCGTGCGTGGAGCCCTCAAATTGCTCAAGCGCACGACGCGCTTCTGCGGGCGTTTTGTTGCCGATTGATGAATGCGGCGGCGGTTTCAACGGGTCAACGCAACACAGGCATTGAAACGCTCAGCGGGTGTTTCGTAGTTGAGCATCTTTCGAGGTCGTTCGTTGAGCTGTCTGGCGACAGCGCTCAGCTTTGCTTGACTATGTATCGACAAATCCGTTCCTTTTGGGAAGTACTGTCGCAGCAGTCTGTTCGGTGCCGACAGACTAATTCGAACTCGTCTCTACAAAGACATTGGCGCTTTCCCTTATCCAGCGCAGAGACCACGCCATTCGGTGAGAGCGGCGATGCGGTTGCCCGCCTGCGCATTCTGCCAAACCACGCCTGTGCAATCGCTGCGCAGCATACCCATTACACCGTCATACCCGCCAAGCCCGATAGCGACCTGATTGATTAGCCACGTTTCGGCGGCTGGTAAGGAGACACCCCATGATTCATATAGTGGCGTCGGCTTTTTCGGGTATTCTGGAAAAGCCTGAATGACCAAAGGTGTCGCAAATGCGGTTGGCCACGTTCAACTTACAAAACCTGAGACTGCGCCACAGGCAGGGACGCCACGTTCTTGACGGTGCAGTTGATCAGGACTTTGACGACTGGCCGCGATCAATCAATCACGATATTGCCGATCGACTATTGACCGCGAAAGTCATCACAGAAGCACAGGCAGATATCGTCGCTCTTCAGGAAGTGTTCGATGCTGAGTCCCTAGACTTCTTCCACGACCAGTTTTTGCGCCAGGCCGGATCACCTCCCTACCCTGCCCGAATTTGCCCTCCCGGGAACGATGGGCGCGGCCTCGACGTGGCGGTCCTTTCTAACAGACAGCCAGCTCGGATCAAAAGCCACGCGCATCTCACGGGCGCCGATTTGCGCCTGACTGATTTGCCTGCATACCTTCGGGACCATCGGCTCTTTCGCCGCGATTGTCTGGAACTGGAGTTTGAAACCTTCACGCTTTTTGTCTGCCACTTCAAGGCACCTTATCCGGACACCGACAAGGCCCAAACTGTGCGAGAAGCCGAGGCTCGCGCGGTCAGGAGGATCGTTGAAAACCGTTTTCCCAAGCCAGAGAGCGAACGTTGGATGATTGTCGGTGATTTCAATGAGCCCAATTTAGGCGATCAAAATGCAATTTCGGCGCTCGCACCATTGAAGCAGGGCTTTTCAGAAGACCTGCTGGATCGTCTGGCTCGCGGCACCGATTGGACGTTCGAAGCTCCGGACACGCATCTTCGTTCGCGCCCAGACCGAATTTTCCTATCCCCGCGATTGGCGCGGGGATATCCGGATGTCGTTCCGCAAATTGTGCGAACCGGGATGACCCGATACCTTTCTGATCCAGGTTCTTTCGCTTCTGGTGACGAGCAGCGAAATCAGAGCCATGCAAGTGATCATGCTCTTGTTTATGCAGACTTCCCAGGCCTCTAGCGACCGGCTCGCGCCACATGGATCGATTTCTCGAGCACCGAAATTTTTCATGCGCAAGCTGGTCAACGCGGGTTGACCACCCGTGTCTTGAGGCGCTCATTCACATTTTTGAACCGTGAAGCCAGCCAGAACATCATGGCGGAAACAGCAAGCGCCGTGAATGCGATGGCCCATCCGAGAGCCACCAACCCAGAGCCTGGCCAGAAGATAAGGAACAAACCAATGAGCAAGGCTGCGATACCGGCATTGCGCGTGGTTGTACGCTCTGAATCCCATTCCGGCATTTTCCACCACGTCAGCAAAGAACCAATGCCCGTTATCAGGGCTAAGGCACCTAAAAGCACAAAGGCAAACCGCGCAGTCCCCTCCGGCCAAATCAACAGAACCAAGCCGATGACAATCGTACTAATGCCAACTCCACCGACAGTACCTCGACGCCCGAAACCAAACAGCGTCAGCCCCCCGTCGAGGACAAGAAGTATTCCCACGAGTTGCAGCAACAGTGAAATGCTGCCTGTCGGCCAAAATAGGGCTGCGATCCCCAATCCGGCTGCCAACAGCCCCCGCAGAAAAAAGGTCCACCACATACTCCCAAGCCGATCACTAATTGCCTCACGAGCTTCGAGCCTATTGTCGTCGACGATCTCGGCATGTGGAGTTTCTGGTTCTTCCATTGGTATTACCTCCCAACAATAGAGCCAGTCTAACGCAGTTACAAAAACGAGTCACCAATTTCTCCGCGTATCTCTGCGCTGATCTAACCTGATAGTTGCTGGGTTTCAGCGAGGTGAACTTTGAGAACGCACCGACCCAGCTTAGCGTTCGATAGAAGCTGATGGGCGGGCCCTTGCACAGTCATGTTTTTACTCATCAATTCAAAAATGCTTGTTCTGACCTACCGCGGCAAGGTTGCGGTCAAAGAGCACCGAGAAATGTTTGATGCGGCTCTGGAAAGGAATGCCGGAAAAGCTCAGAGGTTGCTTGAGGCGCATACACGAAACGGGCTCGAACACACGCTGGATGCAATGTAACGACCCCGCGAAATGAGCAGCAAAACGAAGAACTGTTCGGCGCCTAGGATGGCGCCCTTTGGACATGTGGGACTCGCCCAGTGTCAGGCTTGCAGGGCCTTCATGAACCGATCACGAATGACGACCGAATCCATCGTGATGACAGGCATCTTCGCGTTTCCGCTTTCGCATTTGCAGACGATGATTGTCATCTGCCCGGAATCCAGTGCCTGTTGAACAATCTTGCCAGTGTCTTCGGCCTGGCATTCAACAACCCGCTCGCACCCACAGGCTTCGGCCACCTTGGCAAGAGAAGTTTTCTTGCCTGCATAGGTGGGCTGATCCCCAGTCGAGCCGTAAGAGCCGTTGTCTATGATCAACAGGATGTAGTTGTCTGTCACGTTGTTGGCGATTGTTGGCAAAGTGCCCAAATTGGTCAAAACTGACCCATCGCCATCAATCACGATCACCGGCTTTGGTTGCGACAGCGCCAGCCCCAGGCCTATTGATGAGGCAAGTCCCATCGTGCCCAGCATGTAAAAATTACTTGGCTGGTCGTCGATCGCATACAGTTCCTGGCTGGGAATACCGATATTGCACACCACCAGATGGTTGTGCAGGATCGGGGCGATGTCCTTCAGGATTTCGGAACGGATCATATCAGTTTTCTCCCCAAAATGTCGCATCCGTAAGGATTGCCACGGGTTTGTTGCACATGAATGTATACTTCAGGATATTGTCGAACTCTTCCACGTCAGTGCGTTTGTGAAAGTGATAGGTCGGGATATTCATCTGAGCCAGTATCGCTTTGGTATGCAGCGCCATTTCGACCTGACAGGCCACGGGCTCTCCCAGTTCTCCACGATATGAGATCAGCATTGGCAATGGTATGCGATAGAACTGGATCAGCGTGGCCAATGTGTTCATTGTGACACCCAGAGCAGTGTTTTGCATGATAATGGCGGGCCGCTTGCCCCCCATGAAAGCACCGGCGCACAGCCCCATTCCTTCGTCTTCTTTGTTGGACGGAATGTGAAAAATGTCGTCGCGCGTTTCAAGCTCTTCAATCACTCCGGCGAGTTGCTTGCATGGAACTGTCGTCACAAACGACACCCCGTTGGAAACGAGATCATTTGTGATCCGTTTATTGATGTTCCCGGTCATGGTGACTCCTTATGAAAACCAGTCCAGCACAAGATCAGCGATCATTTCGCTGACGCGGATGTTGCTGTCCTGGGTGACGCCTGCAATGTGAGGTGTGAGAATAAGGTTGTTAAGCCCTTCGAAAATCTGAGCAGCAGCAGCAGTCAATGGTTCGGTTTCAAAAACGTCGAGCGCTGCCCCTGAAATCCGGCCTGCGCGCAAAGCATCAGCCAGTGCCGTTTCGTCCACGACACCTCCGCGTGCAGCATTGATCAGCACGGCATCCGCTCGCATCCGGACAAAGCTGTCTGCATTAATCAGATGGTGAGTGGCATCTGTCAGTGGCACATGCAGGCTGATTGCGTCAGCTGTTTTTAACACGTCGTTTAGGTCCATCCTTTCAACGCCATTCCATGCAGGATGATCGTCTGGCAAAAAAGGGTCACTGGCGCAGACAGTCATGCCCAGTCCCCTGGCAAGACCTGCAGTTTCCTGAGCGATACCACCAAAGCCGACAAGACCCAGTTTGCGACCCGCAACCTCGCGCCCCGAACAGGATGACCGCGGCCAGTCACCCGCCATCATGGCCATATTGACTTGATAGGCATTACGTAACAATATCAGCGTGTTGGTGACCACGTACTCGGCCACTGACAATGTGTTTGCCCCAATGGCCGGGATCACTTCGATCCCCCTTGCCTTGCAGGCACCCAGATCGATATTATCGAGCCCCACGCCCAAACGGCCAACCACCCTGAGGTCAGGGGCCGCGCTCAGCAAGGCCTCGTTCACCTGGGTACGATTGCGCACAATCAGCGCCTGAATCCCCTCCATCTGGCCCGGAATTTCCTGCTGACTGTCTGCCAGTATCGGGATGTAATGGGTTGTGTGGGTCGCCTTCAGGCGTCCCACGGCTCTGTCATCCATGAACTCGGTGATTAGTATCATCAGAGCCCCGCCACGCACATGTATTTGGTTTCCAGATAATCATCGAGCCCCTGCGAGCCACCTTCTTTGCCCATGCCGCTTTCCTTCATCCCACCGAACGGGGCTTCGACTGTGGTGATGAGGCCAGAGTTGATGCCGATCAGGCCGTACTCCAGCCGTTCATTCAGCCGGAACGTGCGACCCAGATCGCGGGTATAGGCATAAGCAGCCAGGCCAAACTCGGTGGCATTGGCAGCCGCGATTGCTTCATCTTCGTTGTCGAATTTGAACACTGCTGCCAGCGGGCCAAAGATCTCTTCAGTGGCGACCTGCATATCTGCGCTGGCCCCGGTAACAACCGTCGGCTGGAAATACGTACCGCCGTTGCTGTGACGTTTGCCACCCTGAATGACCGAGCCACCATTGGCGACGGCATCCGCAATCATTTCCTCGACTTTAGCGACCGCTCCGCCGTCAATTAGCGGGCCCTGCTGAACGCTATCCTCAGCTCCGTTGCCAACGACCAGCGCAGCAACCGCGTCTTTCAGTTTCGCCACAAATGCATCGTGGATGCCAGCCTGCACGTAAAAACGGTTGGTACAGACACAGGTCTGGCCCATATTGCGAAACTTGGCAATCATTGCGCCCTCAACGGCGGCGTCCAGATCAGCATCGTCAAACACAATGAACGGCGCATTGCCGCCCAGCTCCATCGACAGCTTTTTCACTGTGTCAGCTGATTGGCGGATCAGGGTTTTGCCAACCTCGGTGGACCCGGTGAACGTGACTTTTCGCACCTCAGGGCTGGCCATGATCGACCCGCCAATAGCACTGGAAGAGCCTGTTACAATGTTCACAACTCCATCGGGGAAACCAACGTCCTGCGCGAGTTTTCCCCAGACCAGACCGGAGTATGGGGTTGCAGTGGCGGGTTTGGCGACCACGGTACAACCTGCGGCCAGCGCAGGGCCCAGCTTGCGTGCCAGCATTGATGACGGGAAATTCCAGGGTGTAATAGCACCCACCACACCAATCGGATGATGTGTCACAAGCAGACGACGATCAGCAGTTGGAGCGGGGACAATTTCTCCCTTGGCACGGCGGATTTCTTCGGCAAACCAGCGAATATAAGCGGCGCCAATGGCAATTTCTCCGCGCGCTTCAAAAATCGGTTTACCCTGTTCAGCGGTCAGCAATTGCGCTAGGGGTTCCTGATTGTCCATCAGCGCATCGTGCAGGTCATGCAGTAAACGTACCCTCAGCGACAGGTCACTGCGTGACCAGCTTTCAAAAGCGGACTGGGCGGCGGCAATGGCGCGGTCGGTTTCGTCGGACCCACAATTGGGAATTGTACCAATGACCTCACCCGTGGCCGGATTGGTCACATCGATGGTCCGGCCATTGTCTGCCCCGGTCCATCGACCGTCAATCAGGTTAGCTTCGGCGAGTAGATTGTTGAAATTGCTCATTGTTTATCCTTGGAAAAGATGAATTGCGTGTGCTGGGTGTAAACTTCACCCGGTCGCAGGATTGCCTGTGGAAAATGGTTGTGATGGTTGGCGTCGGGCCAGATTTGGGGCTCTATGGCGACGCCCTCATAAGCACCCATTGGCGTGCCGGCCAGACCAGGCAGATCGATGTCGATCTTGGCTCCATCATAGATTTGCAAGCCCGGTTCGGTGGTATGACACTCCATGCTGACCCCCGATCCGGGGCTTGTTAGCCATGCAACGGGACGCAGGCCGGATTTTGCGTCAGACAGGCAGAAATTGTGATCCACCGGGTGCGCCTGTGACAGGGGTGCGAGGTTGCGAAAATCAAATTCTGTACCTGCCACAATGCGCTGCTCTCCGGTTGGGATTAGTTCGTCATCCACTGGCAAGTAACGATCGGCTGCCACCCGCAGCTGATGCTGAGAAACCGGCCCCGCCCCATCCAGATTGAAGTAGCTGTGGTGGGCCAGGTTGCACAGCGTCGGTGCGTCCGAATGCGCCTCCATCCGAATATCGAAAACACCACCGCTCAATAGCGTAAAATGCACACGCACAGTGAGGTTTCCTGGAAACCCCATATGGCCATCCGGCAGCGCAATTGACAGCGTGGCACAGTCTTCGGCCTGCGCCTCAACCGTCCACAATTGTTTGCCCGTGCCGGTCGCACCGCCGTGCAAGCTGTGTTTGCCTAAGAAATTGCGATCAAGTTGAAAAGTGACACCATCGAGTTGCAGATGCCCATCACGAATACGATTGGCACATCGTCCTGCCGTGGCACCGAAATGGGGCGAATGGGTCAAATAGGGCGAGAACCCGGGGAACCCGAGCACAAGCGGTGCATCGTGACCAGCCAACCGAAGATCCTGCAACACTGCGCCATAGGTCAGCACATGAGCGCTAAGCCCTCCGCCGTCCAGACGCAACCGATGCACGGTTTCGCCACCCTGCAGGTTTCCGAACACTTCCATCATATCTGCACCGACTGACCCGAACGGGCGCTTTTCTCGGCCGCTTCGCCGACAAGAACCGACCACAGCCCGTCCTCAAGACTGACCTCGGGAGTCCCCTGCCCCGATAGCACCAGATCGCGGAAGTGCTGATGTTGAAAAAAAGTTGACCCGTGATGGTCTCCTGCAGCCAAAACGGTTTCGTCCACTTCAACCTCTTCACGGGTCACTTCCCTGGCGTCGCGGCGGCTGATCACGATCTCCGAGGCGCGCTCCCTGCCATCGTTGCTGAACCGCGCCGGTCCCGGCACTTTTGCATCGACGCGAGCCTTGGGCCCGGTCACTGAAATCTCCTCTTGCCAGTAGGAGCCTTCAGCAAACATGCACAGATCAAGCATGGCCCGCGTGCCATTGGCAAAGTCCACTGTGACAAACGCGTTGTCTATGATGTCCGGCACCTGACCGTCATACCTTTCGGTCTGGTGGTTCACATCGGCCGCAGCCGAAGCGTAGACACAGACCGGATCGCTTTGCAGAACCAGGCGCATGAGATCCCAAAAATGGCAACATTTCTCGACCAGAGTGCCGCCGGTGCGGGCGTTAAAGCGGTTCCAGTCTCCGACTTTTTCCAAAAAGGGAAACCGATGTTCCCGGATCGCCATCATACGGGGGGACCCCACAGTGCCCGATTGCACTTCGCTCAGCAGGCGCTGTATCGGTGGCATATAGCGATACTCCATTGCCACCCAGACCGGAGCATGCCGCCCTTCAGATTTGGCCAGAATCTCGCGACAATGCTCCGAAGTGGTGCACATCGGTTTTTCACAAAGGATCGGCAGGTTGGTTTGCATCACATCCTTTAGAATGGCGTGATGGGTGTCATTAGGTGAAACGATTACCAGCGCGTCACAGACCTGCGCCGACAGCAGGTCTTTGTAGTTGGCAAAGGTCCGCGCCGAGCCCCCCGCCGTCTGAACCGAAAGCTCGCGCATATTGGCGTCCGGGTCAGCGATTGCAGTGACTTCGCATCCCTCCAGAAGGTTCAGGTTACGGATATGTTCCTGCCCCATCATGCCAGATCCAATTAGGCCATATCGCAGTGTCATATTTTCAAAGCTCCAACAGAGGCAGGCCTAAAGCACCAGCGGTGCCACACAGCGCCTCGCGATGATCGCCGTAAGCCAGCGCCATGTGATGCTCCAGACCAGAGGCAATCAGATCATTCAGCACCACATCTGCGGGTCGCTCAAAGCGCAATACACCTGACGTACCGGTAAAGGCCATCGGGCGACGCAGCACCTCGGCCCTGGCAAGCACCATATGTTGTCGGCCATGAGCCTGAGAGACCCGCATAAGCGTAACCGTTCCGGGTTTTAGCGGAAACTGATAAAGCAGCGGCTGTTTTCGGTTGGTATGAACCGTGGCCTCGGCAGGGGTTTCGGGGTCGCGCATGGACAGAGGTGCTTGCCCACAATGCCAGACCACACCGGTATTGTCAGAACCGTCCATATCTACCAGATCGGTCAGGAAAACCGGCGCTTGCGCGGCCTCCATCAGAACCAATTGGGTCAGCGCACCATAGACATCGGCCTCGCAGGCACACGGTACACGGGCCTCACCCAGCATGCCTGCCGGGCCACAAACCGCACCTCCATATTCGGTAAACGTCTCTGGCCAACACCGAATGGCAAAGGCGTCAAAGCCACCATCGCGGCGCAAAGAATCCAGCCCCGCCTTGAGCCGCAAGGAGCGATCCAGTTCGTCCTGGTTAACTTCGTCCAGCCCGGACACCTGCGTGTCTACCTCTTTGCGCAGTGCCGCCGCGGTCAGTTTGGGCACCGCACGGGCGGTATTAAACAGATCCTCCAGAACAAGCTCTTTTACCTCAACACCGGCAAGCGCCTTCATGGCGTCTGCATCATAGGCGCAGGTGTCAAAACCGACCGGGTGTTCTCCAATCCGTGCGATCCGGCGACCCTGCACTGCTTCGGCAATCCTGCGTCCCGAAGGTGTTTCGACGGGAACTTCTGCCAGATCAAGCTTGCCGGACGGCCGCTTGCCCGCAAGCATCTCTGCGAGATCGACCAAAATATCCTCTGCGGGATCGCCATACAGCCAGCCAAATTCGCGCCCGTTTAATCCCAACGCATGAGACGCCAGATTAAGCCCACAAAAGGCATTGAGCCGCAAACGCCCACCCAGACGGGGCTCGGGGACCGCCCAGATCGAAACAGGTTGATCAAACGCGGCCCCAACGGTCACAGCCATGGACGCATCCGTAAATGTAACCTGAAGAATCAGAACCTGATCTACTGCCGCCGCGTGCAATTCATCAATCGCTTTGCGGGTCGCGTCTTCGTCAAACAAAAGCTCACGCCGTCCGGTGATTTCATGCCCGGTTGCGTCGAGTGCCGCCAGCATAGCTGCCAGCTTTTCCCCGGCAAAAGGGACGTCGAAAGTCGGTCGCCCCAAAGAAAGTATGCCCAGTTTCATATCAGGCTCCTCAGAGGTCGGCATAAGTGTGTCGGAAACTGGCATTTGCCGGATTGAACTGCGCTCCAGCCGCACCATAACAGCTATGCTCTGCCCAGTTTGCAGCTTTTGCGTCTGCCAGCGCGCTGATCTGCGCCATGTATTGGGCTGCTTCACTTTCCAGATCGGTCTTGATGCGATCCCAATCCGGATAGCCCGAGAACGCATCGAGCCAAATCGCCCTGCCCGCAAGAAATCCCGAAGCTCCGGCCGCAAAGGCATGCTCCAACACACGGGAAAATTCGGACTTACCGGCACCCGCTGACAGCATCACCCACGGGCGGCCAGCCAGACGGCCCATCTCATCAAACACAGCCTGTACATCTACGGACCCGTCAGCATCAGCTGCATTCACCGGGCTTTCCAGCTTGAACACATCAACGCCGTAGTCAGGCTTGGCAAACTCCTCGACCGATGCCAAAACATCGTCAGCCTTCTTGCCCTGCATTTCAATGTATTCCTTGGTCTGGTGCGTGTCGGTGGCCAACGGATAAACCAAAAGCTCAAAAAGGAACGGGATGTCATACCTGGCGCACTCTTCACCGATGCGTTTGACGTAATCTTGCTGGGTGCGGTTCACCTCTTCGCTGGCATCGGGGCGATACCATGCCAGTACCTTCACCGCGTCCCCGCCCATCCGTTTGATCTTGGCAACCGACCAGTCATCAATATCCGAACTCAGGCGCCCGCCAGAAGTTTCAATAAACAGGCTGTCTTCCAGAGTGACGATCAGACCCTTGGTCGGTGACAGCGTGTCGACGGCGTAAGGGATCGCGTAATGAGGATCCAGAAGCATCGCGGTGCTTTGGGCCTGAAGGGTTTCCACCAGCAACCCCTTGAACCGCGCCACTTGTTCCCAAGGCGCCTGATCCACGCCCAAATGCGCGGCGATTGGTCCCTTGATCGGTGGGCGCTGGTCAACGGCGGTCATCTTGAAGATACCGTTTTCATCGGCCATGCGGCGCAGGCCCCACAGTTTGCCCGGGGTGAGCGTTGTCATTTTGTGTTCTCCTTCAGAAAATCGTCAAGCTGGGCGCGGGTCGGCGCACCGGCCCTGCCCCCAAGCGTCATACATTTCAGCGCCGCCGCTGCATTCGCCTCTCGAATGGCGGTGTGTTCGGGTTTGCCCCCGGCCAGTGCCAAAGCAAAAGCGCCGTGCCATACATCACCGGCTCCCAGGGTGTCGACGGGCCGGATCTCAAATGCGGGAATGTGTTCGATGCGGTCAGCGCCGCTATACCAGACGCCTTCGGGCCCATCTGTGACACAGACCCAACAGCCGTGATCGCGCACGATCCGCTCCAGTGCCAGTTTGATTGGCAGCTCAGGATGCAGTGAGCGTAGCCCCTGCATCGACAAGGCTGCGTGGCTGGCCGCCTTCAGCAAGTTTGGCTCAATCGGGGCCTCACCATCCAGAACGCCGGGAATACCACGCGACCGGGCAAGAGAAAGAGCGGCATGGGCAGCTTCGATCCGACGGGTGTCAGTCAGCACCGCGCCCAGCCCTTTTAGGTTCGCGAACCAGTTAGTGTCGAGCATCAGCCCTTCACCCCTGAAGTTTACGATCTGCCGCTCACCTTGCTGGTCAATGAAGACGGACGAGTAGGAACTGCGCGCGCCAGCCGTGCGGGTCACGTTGGATACGTCGACACCTTCGCGCACAAGGTCCGCCAAAATCATGTCACCTATGCCATCCTCACCCAACCGGGCACCCAGCACGGCCTGGCCACCCAGTCGCGCAACGGCGACCGAGGCGTTGGCGGCACACCCTCCGCCTACAAAGTCGGCTTTGTCTGTGCCATATTTCTCGGCCCGGTCAGGAAGCGCATCCAGATGGAAAACAAAATCAACCACAGCTGCCCCAACGCAGAGAATCAAAGTCACTGAGGCACCTCCAGTCCACTGGGAACGGAGTCTGGCACGCCCAAACGTCCCTTGATCGAGTTTGTCCCCGTTAGAGCGTGCAGGAATGCAACAAGTTGCGTGATTTCCTGATCGGTGAGGGTCTGAGATTCCAGATCCGTGCGCGCGCTTAACCGTTCACGTTCGCGAGCATCATCAAACGCCTGGAAATCGGCCGAAGCCAGCCACGGCACCTCAGGCAACTTTGCCTCTTCGGGATCCCACGCATGGAACGCCGCAACCGGATCCAGATGGTGGCGCACCATCGCCTCGAGTGTTGGATAAGCCCCGTTGTGACCGTAAGGCCCGGTCAGGGCCACATTTCGCAGCCCAGGTGTGCGAAACCGATATGCGTCTTCAAGCCTGTCCGATGCGCCCATTCGCCCCACATCCCGCAGGATCGGATCCCATTGGCGGGTCTTACCCGGCCCGAAATGTGGCAGCATCAACGCATGGAATTTCTGGTCAGTTAAAAGAGAGCCGGAATGGCAGGTACTGCACCGAGCCTTGCCATAGAAAAGCGTCATCCCTGCTGACTGATCCGCCGTCAGGGCGTCGTGATGGCCACTCAGAAATGCATCAAAGGCGCTGTCGTTGCTGCGAAACTCTGTGGCTTCAAAAGCAGCCAGCGCGTTGGCAATATGGGTGATATTGATGTCCAGAGGTTCGTCCACGTTGTCAAACGCCGAAATGAAACGGTCCGCGTAATCGGGAATGATCCGAACCCTTTTTGCAAGGATTGGCCACACTGCGTCGATCCGGTCATAAGTCGCGCCGGCAACTTCGTTTTCCTTCGGATCACCTGCCATCTCGAATTGCGACGTCATCGGGAACAGCGCCTGAGCGGCAAGGATGGAATTGAGCCCGCTGGGCAGCCACTCCTGCGCCGGGCTGTCAAAACCCGTTCCGTAAATGTCAGAGACCGACAAACGACCATCGTGAAACAGCACCTGAACATCGCGTGCACCCAGGTTCCACAACGCCGGTGAGTTTCTCGGGATGCGTTTGATGATCCGGCTCTCGCCCTGCCCCGGCAATCGCATCGGCCCAAGACCTTCTCCACCCTCACCAATGCCCAGTGACAATCCGTCGCTGGACCCGTGTTTGGGGTGATGGCATGTCGCGCAAGCGATATTCTGGTTGCCAGACAGGATCGGATCGAAAAACAACAGCTGGCCTAAGGCGGCCTGACCGGCATCGAAAGTGATAAAATCTTCTTCTTGCAAGGGGGCCGGAAGCGAGGTCCCATACGCGGGCACACCCGCGAGGGTCACCAAAATGGAGAACACATGAAACAGCTTTGCCTTGCCTTTTGCCTGCTTGCCACCCCGGCGCTGGCCGAGATCGAAACAGCCCGCGATCTCATGGATGCCAAGAGCTATCCTGCTGCAATGGCTGAACTTTTGCCCGCCGCGCGGTCTGGCAACGCCGAGGCCGAAGAGTTGATCGGAGTAATGTATGCTTTGGGACTGGGTGTCGAACGCGACGACATCCGTGCGTTCGAGTGGTATCTGCGCGCATCGCTGAAAGGCCATGCGGGTGCGCAATCCGGAATTGGATGGTACTACGAAGTTGGTCGTGGCATGCCCGCGCCTGACCTTGTTCGGGCCTACATGTGGTACACTCTGTCCGCTATCGGAGGAGACCCCGACGCGGCCATTTCCCTTGAAGAAGTCGTGAAAAAGATGACGCCCGAACAAATCGAAAAAGCCCATGTTTTGGTGGATGATTATCGGGTCTGGCTTTACCCGTTTCGGTAGGGTCTCCGGGGCCGTGTCTCAAAACACACGGCCCCGGAAAAACTTTGCGCGGGATCAGTTGATATCCTGCGCCATGCCTGCGGCAATGTCGGCCTCAGCCGCCGCAACAGCAACTGTCAGAGCGGTGAAAATCTCTTCTCCACCCTTAATATTGCCTTTGAACCAGTCGTATACCGGTGCGGCAGCTTCCCTGAACTCAGCTTTCTCTGCGGGGCTGGGCACATAGAGATCACCACCACCAGCAACAAAGTCTTCATAAGCCTGGATCGACTTGCGCTTTGGCGAGGCAAACGTGGCTTGTTGCAACGCTGCAAACCCGTCGACCACAACCCGGCGCACGTCTTCCGGCATGGACATGAACTTGGCATTGTTCATCCACCACAACGCACCCATGTAGGCATGGCCATCCAGCGTTACGTATTGCAGACCAGCATCAGGGAACTTCATGCCCATGATGTCGGTGATGCCATTTTTCGAGCCTTCCACAACTCCAGTCTGAAAGCTGGTGAACAGCTCGGGCCATGGGATCGGCGTCGGCGAGGCACCAAGTGCACGCACCAGCTCTTGCGGCAGATCAGCGACAACGGTCCGGATCTTCAGACCTTCCATATCAGCCGGGCTTTGCACGCGGCGTTTAGTGTTCGCAAAGTTGCGCCAGCCACCGGTGTTGCCAATGGTCATCAAGCGGATGGAATCGCCACTGTCCGCCAGGGCCATTGAGCGCATCTTGCGTGTGAAATCACCTGACAGAACGGCCTCGGCAATGCGATCACTTGCCATCAGGTAGGGCAGGTCAAGCACCTGAACATAAGGGAAAATTCCCGATGCACCGCCAGAGGTGGAAATGTAGACATCAATCGAGCCGTCCGCGACACCCTGCAGGCATTCCGCGCCTTTCGAACAAAGCTGCGTGCCAATGAACAGTTCGACTTCGATCGCGCCATTCGAGGCGCTCTCGACGAAGTTTTTGAACACGACCAGACCATCATAGTCTTCATCATTTTCGTTGGAATTCGCTGTGGCGCGAATGGTGTAGTCGGCAGCTTGCACCGCCACGGCACTGGTGGCCAGAACAGCCACGGCAGACAGTGCCTTCAGAGTTGTTTTGAACATTGTTTCCTCCTCGTTGATATGTTCATCTTATTGTTATTAATTAACAAATCCCGTCAGGCGCGGAATTGTCATGCAAATGGCGGGGATATAAGTAATTAGGAAGATCACAATAACCTCGACCAGTAAAAATGGCAGGATGGCGCGCGAGATAGCTTCCACCTTCTCGCCTGACACAGAGCTTGCCACAAAGAGCACAAGCCCCATCGGCGGCGTCGCCAAACCGACCGTCAGGTTCACGCTCATGATGATGGCAAAGTGAACCGGATGAACGCCCAGATCGACAAATATCGGGCCAAGGATCGGGCCAAGAATGATAATCGCAGGGCCCGCGTCGAGGAACATCCCGACCGCAAACAACAGCAGATTTATCAGGAACAAGAGGATCAGCGGGTTGTCTGAAAGCCCAAGAATGAAATCGGCCATCGTCTCGGGTGCGTGGGAAAGGCTGACAACGGTTTTAAAGGCAACCGCGGCCCCGACCAACAGCAACACGGTCGAGCTTGAAAGAGCCGCGCGCGTCAGAATGCCGGGAAGGTCAGACAGCTTCATCGAATGCAGAATAAAAAACGCCACGACCAACGCATAGGCCACGGCGACGGCACTGGCTTCGGTCGGTGTAAACACCCCCACAAGGATGCCGCCAAGGATGATGATCGGAGTTTGCAACGGCGCGACAGCCTTTTTGCAAATGATGCGAAAATCAGCCGATACGCGCTTGCGAAGACCCATGAGCAGGAAATGCGCGATGGGCAGGAAAACAAGGAAAACCAGCCAGCCATTCGCTGCAATCCCGACGTCGCTCAATCGCAAAAGCGCCGCGACACTCGAATAGAGCGCCAGCAGGACACCAGCCAAGTTGATCCGCAGCAGGACAAAGCTGATACGCGCTTCGACAGGAGAAATCGACTGGTCTGGGGAAACTATCCGCTCAGCTTTGGGCAGGTTATAGCGATCCGCCATAAGACGTACGACAACCATCAGCCCTACCCCCACCAGAATGCCCGGCACGATCCCCGCAAGGAACAGCGCGGCCACACTCTCGCCCATCACGTAGGCATAGATTATCATAATGCCCGACGGCGGGATAATCGGGCCGATCACCGAACTTGCAGCGGTCACGGCCGCGGCGAACTTTCGCGAATACCCGTTCTTTTCCATCGCCGGGATCAAGGTTGACCCAAGAGCCGAAGTGTCCGCCACGGCAGAGCCAGACAAACCTGCGAACAGGATCGAACTCAGGATGTTCACATGCGCCAGCCCGCCGCGAAAATGGCCCATCAAGGCCTGGCTGAACTCGACAAGACGGGTGGTGATTCCGCCCCGATTCATCAATTCGCCTGCCAGCACAAAAAACGGCAACGCCATAAGGGGAAAGCTGTCCATCCCGTTGTAAACATTACGATAAAGAAGCGCGATATCACGTTCCTGCCCATTAAGAAACAAGAGAAGCCCAGGTGCAAGAAGCAGAGCAAAAAAGACCGGCATGCCAATCATTAGGAAAATCAGGAAAAACGGAAGGAACAGCGCCAGCATCACTCTGCCTCCAACGGAAACGGCAAGGCATCGTCGCTTGGTAACTCGGCGTCCGCATCAAACAGAACCACGATAGTTCGCAGGATCATCTCGACGGTTACGGAAATCAGAAGCAACACGCAGGTAAACAGCGACAGATACATATAACGTAGCTTGACCCTGACGGTTTCAAAGCCGAACCACTCCAGCGGCAGCTTTAGAGACGAGCTGTCAAAATTGCCACCAAACCCGAATGTGTGATTGTAGGCGTGACTCACGGCGACAACAAGAACTGCTAGGGACAGGCACAAAAGAACCAGTGTCAAACTAAGGCCGAGTTTTCGTGGTAACGCCCTGGGTAGCATGTCGATGGCAACAAATCCATTCCAGCGCATCGCAGACGGTGCCATCAGCCCAGCCATCCAAAGCATCAGGAACCGGGCTGCTTCGTCCGGCCAGGCCAGCGCACTATTCAAAACATACCGAAAGACAACCTGAGTGAGGATTACGACAACCATCACTGCCAGCGAAACCCAGGCCAGGTTTCGACCAGCACGCAACACCAACGTGTTGATCCATGCCAAGGGCCTCAGCAGCAGCAACATCGGCAATTTCTCCTCCACTCCACCGCCCGCGCGAATCGTACTGCGCGAAATCAAATTCGTTATTTTCGATTTCTCCACAAAACGAAGCTAGCGTCAAGTGAGTTGCATCAATCCACAGTCAAAAGCCGGACATCATGAGCCGAACAAAGTGTGCGCACCTCGGGCGGGCATGCCTGATCAGTCACAAGAGTGCTTACCTGAGAAAGGTTTGCGAAACATACAGGGGCCAGCCGTGCAAACTTGGAGTTGTCCACCGCCAGAATGACATTCCTCGAGCTCGAAATAATTGCCTGACTGACCGCGCTCTCATGCAGATCATAGTCCAGCAACGCCCCCTCCAGCTCCACTGCGGCAGCGCCGACAACGCAGATATCTGCGCGGAATTGTCGAATAAACTCGACTGCGGGTTCGCCAAAAATTGCGCCGTCGGACGGGCGGACCACACCTGCTGGAACCATCACCTCTATGCCAACAAAATCCCTTAAAATATTGGCCAAATAGACGGAATCCACCACGACCTTCAGCCCAATGTGATGAACCAGATGACGAGCAACGGCAGAGATCGTCGTGCCACCGTTCAGGATCACACTGCAATTGTTCGGTATCTCAGCAGCAACAGCCCGACCGATCGCGTCCTTCTCGTCACGCAGGATTTCCTGGCGCACCTCGAAGCTTGCGTATTCGGTGCCTGCCGCAAGAGTTGCCCCTCCATGAAACCGAATGATTTGATTGTTCTCTGCCAGAGCATTCAGATCTTTGCGTATGGTTTGCGGAGTCGTTTCGAGCCGCTCGGCAAGGTTGTCAACCAGGGCACGCCCGTTCATCTTGAGAAGCCGCAAGATCTCCGCCTGCCGCACCTTTGTCTTCGTGCTCGATTTCACCGGAGCCTCCAAATAACTTTCGAATTATAGACATAATGAAAGCTTATATCAAGCTTCACCGAACTCCGTGCCACATTTGTATTTGGTCGCTTGCAAATAGGTCTGTGCGCGCAAGGTTTCTGTTTTCAACTCGGCAAATGGGTTTTAGTCTAACCAACAACAACAACCCTATGCTCAACCCTCCCTTGAATTGACCTGAGCGCCTAAAACTCCTCCAGTTTGATGTAGAGTCTGCCCAACAAAAGGACAGACTAATGAAGAAGCGATTTACGGACGAACAGATCATCGCGATGATCAAGGAACCGGAAGCTGGGGAGAAGACCGCTGACGTGTGTCGGCGACACGGAATTAGCTCGGCGACGTTTTATAAGTACAAATCGAAGTACGGCGGAATGGAGCCGTCTGATGCGCTATTTGGGGCTGCGTAGGCGGCCATAGCCTCTCGATCAGCATCATTTCGAAGGTGCTATGGCACTGAGTTCACCAGCATGGCGATCCTCAAATGGGTTCAGGAGACAGGCATCGACTGGCACTATATCGCGCCCCACTCTCAGGCATGTAAACATGCCCTGTCGTGCAACGGGCAAGCCCCAGCAGAACGGATTTATCGAAAGCTTCAATGGCAAGTTGCGCGATGAATGCCTCAACGAGACCCTGTTCGGCACATTGGGCGAGGCCCGTAAAACGCTTGAAGAATGGCAGGAGGATTATAACTGGCGCAGGCCCCATTCAGCGCTGGGAAACCTGACGCCGGTGGGATTTTTACAGAGAAAGACGATGGACAAGATGGCAGCGTAAGGTCACAGATTTAAACTCAAGGACTCCGCGCAGGCTGGAGCGGACTTGGGGCGCAGGTCATAATTGACTAGAGATCACACATCTTCCCAAGGGAAGCTGTCCAACCTCTCGGTCCCGGATTCTGTTACCAGAACCTGCGTCTCAAGTTTGACGCTTTCAGAGCCATGCTCTGCAACAAGGCTTTCAACACAGATTACCATGCCGGGTTCAACATTGCCCGACATTGCACTGGCATCGAAATCCACATGCAGCGGAATTACTGGCCATTCATCTGCCATGCCGACACCATGCGCCGCCAGCGAATAGCGGTAGTCGATGTGTCGGCTGGGGATACGCCAGCTTTTGTCGTTGAATTCGGCAAAGTTCATGCCTGGCTTTAAAATGTCGAGGTTATAATTGATCTGCTCAAGTGCTGTGCCATAGACTCGCTGTTGCGTACTGGTCATCGGCTTGTAGCCACAGATCCAGCTGCGGGAAAGGTCGGCGCAATAGCCGTACGGGCCGATCATGTCAGTGTCGAACGCGATCATTTCGCCTTTCTGACAAATCCGGTCCGAACATTCCCTGTACCAGGGGTTGGTGTTTGGCCCGCAAGTCAAAAGCTTGGTTTCCAACCAATCACCGCCCGACCGCGCGTTTTCGAAATGAAGATGCGCCCAAAGCTCGCGCTCGGTCGCGCCGGGAAGTGAATGTTCGTAGATACGCGCCATCCCGGCCTCACATACCCGGATTGTCCAGCGCATCAGCTCAATTTCGTCGGGCGATTTGATCGAGCGGGCGCGTTCGGTTAGCTCAGTGCCTTCGACATAAGAGAGGCCACGCGCTTCCAATGCGTGCATTCCCGGACCGTCCAGTTTGTCCACTGCAATGCGCATGTTTCCGCCACCATACTGGCGTAAAAGGTCCGTGATCTCATTGGCCCAAACCCAAATACCTGCGGGTGCCTTGTCGCCCTTGGTCATGAACATCCAAGACACGGCGGTGCGTATTTCATCAATGCCGGGCAACCCATCATTGACGTGTTCACACCCTTTGAATTCCCAAAGGATCGCCGGCCCACCCGCCAGGATCATCGCGTAACGCACCGGGTTGTGACTGGTCCAGACCTGCATGTTGGAACTGTCAAACGCATAACGGATGTTGATCGGGTCATATAGCAGAAGACCCGCCACATCATGCATTGCCATCTGTTCACGAAGACGCCCCAGACGGTAAGCACGGGCCCTGTCCAGCGTAGACTGCTTGACAGGGCTGATTAGTGGTTTATCCGCCCCTTCACTGTTCAGGTAGGTCAGTTTGCGGTCGTCTTTGAAGGCATTCTGTGTCTGGGTCAT
>PIVL01000729.1 GCA_003354145.1 Paracoccaceae bacterium | reverse complement strand
AATGCCGACGGCGTCCGCACCCGGCCCAGACGCCGTCGAGAAGTCTCCCACGGCCGCGCACTCGCCGAGCGCGAAACGACGGTAGTGGTAACGGCACATACCGACGCCGCATACGAAGTCGCACGCCCGGATGCCGCATCGGCCTCGTACCGGGTCAATGGTGGCGCAGGCAAACAGGGTCGGAGGCGTCGTCTTACGCCTCAAACGCAGCCTGCGGCGGGAGGAGGCGGTCGCGGCGAGGTCGCAGAGTATGCGCGGCGCGCCGCCAGATGGCGTGCCCAGCACCAGCTCGGTGTAGAAGGCGAGAGCCAACGGCCGGCGATGGTGCGTGTCGCAGAGGAGCAGCACGGAATCGTCTGCGTTGCTGTACCGATGCGCGGCGGCGTGCTGGCAGCCGGGCACCACGCACGGTCGTCGCTGACGGTCCGCGGCCATCACTATCAGCCGCGTGTAGAGAGGCTCGCGGTGCAAAGACGTAAGAGCCGCATGATGGCGCCGACAGCGCATGGTGCCGTCGGCCGCGCGCTTCTGGCCGTGCATCTCGCACATGTGCTCGGCACATCGGGCTCGACGCCGTGCTCCGCATAATACCAGCTCGGCTCGCGAGGCGCCCGTAGCTCTCGCGTAGCCACTGATGGCCAGTCGCATGTGACGATCGCACAACGACGTACCATCGGCCGCCCGCTGCCGGGCCTGGCGCCCGCACTGCTCGACCGCGCATGCCAACCGACGCCGTCCCGAGACGCCGCGCGGACACCGGCGCAGGCTCGCGCGTGCTCGAGCTCGCTGAGCGCGAAGCAACGCATGCAGCACACAGTACCGGTGCATCAGAATGGGCTGCCGAGGCACGGCCGCGTCGCAGCCAGGGAAGCGGCAGCACGGGCGAGGCGCCCTCGCGGGTCGGCAGCGGAGGCGGGGCATCGTCGGCACGCAAGTGCGAAGGGCAGGCGTAGCCAAGACACCGGGTACAGCAGCGCTCAGCAAGTAGGCAAACTCGCTCCCGCCGCGCGGAGACGCACCCGAGTGGCGCGCCAACCGGTAAGACAGAGCCGAACCCGGTCGTTGTCCGAGACAAGCGACCTACCTGACAGGCGCGCACCTCGAGCCTCATGCGACGAGAAAAC
>PIVL01000344.1 GCA_003354145.1 Paracoccaceae bacterium | reverse complement strand
TTTTTTATTTACCTGCCTCCAGAAACTCATGTACCCGGCCCAGTGCGCGGCGGATATTTTCTTCGCTATTGGCATAACTGATGCGAATGTAACCTTCGCCCAGGATACCGAAATCAGGGCCACCAATCGTCGCGACACCTGTCTGATCCAGCAATTTCGATGCCAGCGGTTTGGCCTGCCACCCGGTGTCTTTGATATTGGGAAACGCATAAAACGCACCTTTTGGCACCACACAGCTAACCCCCGGCATTGCGTTAAGCAAATCAACGACAACCCGGCGACGGGTATCAAATGCGGCCAGCATTTCACCAACCGCATCCTGAGGGCCGGTGAGCGCGGCAAGGGCTGCGTATTGCGACGGGGTATTGACGCAGGACCATGCGTTTACCGCCAGTTTGCGCGCCTTGTCATAAAGTTCGTCGGGCCAGACCGAATAACCCATGCGCCAACCGGTCATCGCGTAAGTTTTGGACCAGCCATTCAGCAGAATCAGCCGGTCGCGGATTTCCGGATATGCCAGCAACGTAACGTGTTTTTCGCCATCATAGAGCATCTGGTCATAAATCTCGTCCGACATTATGGCGACATCAGGATGCGCCGCCAATCCGGCCACAAGCTGGTCAATTTCAGCTTTAGGTGTGACGCCACCGCAAGGATTTGCCGGGGAATTCAGGATCAGAAGGCGGGTTTTGTCGGTGATCAGCGACAGGGTTTCCTGGGCTGAGACCGCAAAGCCTCTTTCTTCACGGATCGGCACTGGAATCGGCGTGGCTCCGGTGAATTCGATCATCGAACGGTAGATCGGGAATCCGGGGTCGGGGTACATGATTTCGACGCCTGGTTCGCCGAACATCAGAATGGCCGTGAACATGGTTACCTTGCCACCCGGCACCACCATCACGTTGTCGGGATTGACCTCTTCGCCAAAACGTCGATGCAGGTCAGCCGACACCGCTTCGCGCAGTTCCGGGATGCCGTTGGCGGCGGTGTAACCGTGATGCCCGTCGCGCAGGGCTTTGACAGCAGCCTCGACAATATGGGGCGGGGTTGGGAAATCGGGCTGACCGATGCCCAGATTGATCACGTCCATCCCCTGGGCCGCCAGGGCATTGGCACGGGCAAGAACGGCAAAGGCGTTTTCCTCGCCTATCCGGGCAAAGCTATCAACGGTTTTCATGGGCGGAGTTCCTTGCTGGTCTGTAAGAAAAAGAGATTTTTGGCCTCCGGCGGGGATATTTTCGCCAAACTGAAAGCTAAAGTTAATAGGTTGCACGTCCACCAGAGAGATCGAACACAGCACCTGTTGAAAATGAGTTTTCCTGGCTGACCAGCCAGACGATCATATTTGCGGCCTCGTCTACTTCGAGAAACCGGGCGCGGGGGATTTTTGAAAGCATGTAGTCAATATGCTCTTGCAACATCTGATCAAAGATTGGAGTGCGGGCAGCGGCGGGGGTGACGCAGTTGACGGCTATATCCTGTCCGGCTAGTTCTTTACCCAGTGATTTGGTAAAGCCGATAACCCCGGCCTTTGAGGCAGAATATGCGCTGGCATTGGGGTTACCCTCTTTGCCGGCAACTGAGGCGATGTTGAGGATACGGCCATAGCCACGCGCACGCATTCCGGCGATGACGGCTTTGTTCACGTGATAGGTGCCAGTCAGGTTGATGGCAATGATCTTTGACCAATCGGCATTGTCATAGTCCTGCACCGTGGCGTTTGGTCCGGCGATACCGGCGCTGTTTACCACGATGTCGATGCCACCAAGTGCAGCCTCAGTTGTTTCTACCGCGCGTGTCACCTGATCCCAATTGGACACATCGCACGGCACTGCACAGGCCCGATCACCAACATCATGTGCGGCAACCGAGGCTTGGTTCTGGTCGCTGTTCATATCCCAGCTTGCAACGCGCGCACCCGAGGCAAGCAAGCGCTGCACAACCGCCAGACCGATGCCTTGCGCCCCTCCGGTAACAACCGCTGTTTTACCTGAAAAATCATAAGTGTTCATCGTCGCTCTCCGGTTCTACCTGCACTAATCATGACTACACCAAAGCGATCGGGCTGCGACCAATTGGTTGATATTGCCGACATTTAGCCGACCAGATAACCCAGTTCAATGGAGGCCTGCCAAAAGCACCCGCCGACAGGTTATAGTTGCGCATCGAACGGCAGTAAAAAGCTGCCGGAGTTCAGGATGTGCCGCCAGTTCCCTGCCCCATCGGATCATCAGGGGCAAGAACCGTGCCGACCCAGTAGTTTTGATAAACATTGCGTGTCAGCGCCTTTATTTGGTGTTACAGAATTGGACTAAGGGACCGACCACATGACGAGCCAACGCATGAAAGAACAGGCCAGATCCTTCAATGGTTTTGACTTCGTTCAAAGATGATATTTATGGTGGCCGTCGAATGATCTGGTATGACTTCCCCGCTGCCTCAGAACTGGAAAGACAATCGCATGACTAAGACACCTGCCGACCTTCGCTCTGCCCGCTGGTTTGCCCCTGATGATTTGCGCAGCTTTGGACACCGCTCGCGCATGATGCAGCTTGGCTATGGTGAGGACGACTATTGCGACAAACCTATCATCGGCATTCTTAACACCTGGTCCGAGCTGAACACCTGCCATTCGCATTTCCGCGAGCGTGTCGTTGATGTCAAACGCGGTGTGGCGCAGGCCGGTGGTTTTGGCGTTGAAATGCCCGCACTGTCAGTTGATGAAAGCTTTACCAAGCCGACCTCGATGCTTTATCGCAACATGCTTGCAATGGAGACCGAAGAGATGATCCGCTCGCACCCGCTGGACGGTGTGGTGCTGATGGGTGGTTGTGACAAGACAACGCCGGGGCTGGTGATGGGCGCACTTTCTGCCGGAGTTCCGCTGATTTATCTGCCTGCCGGGCCAATGCTGCGCGGCAACTATGCTGGTCGCATTCTTGGATCAGGCTCGGATGCGTGGAAATACTGGGACGAACGTCGCGCTGGCAATATCAGCGATGCAGAATGGCTTGGTTTACAGGGCGGTATCGCGCGTTCGGCGGGCACTTGTATGACGATGGGCACCGCGTCAACCATGACGGCGATCGCTGATGCTATGGGAATCACCCTGCCCGGCGCATCCTCTATCCCGGCAGTTGATTCCGGCCATCAACGAATGGCATCTTCCTGCGGTCGTCGTATTGTTGAAATGGTATGGGAAGACCTCACGCCAGAAAAAATAGTCACCCAAGCTGCCTGCCGCAACGCCGCCGTCGTTGCGATGGCCACCGGATGTTCAACCAACGCAGTCGTCCACCTGATTGCGATGGCGCGCCGCGCGGGTGTGAACCTTACGCTTGATGATCTGGACGCACTTGGCCGCGCCACGCCGCTGATCGCCAATGTACGGCCGTCGGGCAAAGACTATCTAATGGAAGATTTCTATTATGCGGGCGGTCTTCGGGCACTGATGAAGCAAATTGACGACCTGTTGGATACCACTTGCCTGACTGTTACGGGTAAAACGATGGGGGAAAACCTTGAAGGAGCCGTCGTCTATAACGACGATGTCATTCGGCCACTATCCAATCCGGTCTATGGCGAAGGTTCATTGGCTGTTCTGCGCGGCAATCTTTGCCCCGACGGTGCAGTGATCAAACCGGCGGCCTGCGATCCGAAATACTATAACCACGAAGGTCCGGCACTGGTGTTTGACAGCTATCCCGAGATGAAAAAGGCCGTGGATGATGAGGACCTCGACATCACGCCTGATACGGTCATGGTATTGCGCAATGCCGGACCCCAAGGTGGTCCGGGCATGCCCGAATGGGGCATGCTGCCCATCCCCAAGGCGCTGATAAAACAGGGGTATCGCGACATGCTACGCATTTCCGACGCACGGATGTCAGGCACCTCTTATGGTGCCTGCGTTCTTCATGTCGCCCCGGAATCCTACATCGGCGGCCCGCTTGCATTGCTTAACACCGGCGACATTGTGCGTCTGGACCTTGATGCCCGTCGCCTTGATATGCTGGTGGATGAAGACGAACTTGCCCAGCGCCGCGCCGCATGGACGGCACCGGATAAACGGTTTGAACGTGGCTATGGCTATATGTTCTCAAAACATGTCACGCAGGCTGACAAGGGCTGTGATTTCGACTTTCTCGAAGCCGAATTTGGCCGCACAGCCGGAGAACCCGATATTTACTAAAATATCGGGTCGACCTTAAGATTTTGTCCAGGTGATCTGTTCTTCGTTCAGGTAAGGAGCAGCCCCATTTGCAACCGGTCTGGACCCATCAATCCGCAACGGCGCCAAAAGCGTGTTATAGCTTTGCCCGCCACGTTCACTCTCTCCGATCATGCCCAGGTTTTGCAGGATGTTTGAATCGATAAGATCATGCCAATCCATCACGGGTGCGGCCCACATGTCGGCCTTTGCCATCAAGATGGTCCAGTGGTCGTTGGTGCCAGTTTCCAACTGTTCTGCCAGCAGATGCGCAATTGCGTCGCGATCGACAAAATGGTCCTTGCCCGCCAGTCCATGTGTGATGCCCAGACCGGCAAACAGTTCGCTTAGGTCGTT
>PIVL01000343.1 GCA_003354145.1 Paracoccaceae bacterium | reverse complement strand
TGGCTGCGTGACACCTTTAAAGATTTGCGCGAAGATCTGGAGGAGGCCAATGCCGAAGGCAAACGGCTGGTGCTGTTCTTTGAACAACGCGGCTGTGTCTACTGCAAAAAGATGCATGAAGAGGTGTTTTCCGACCCCACCTTTAGCCAGTATATTCAGGACAATTACTTTGTCGTGCAACTGAACCTTTATGGCGATACCGAAGTTACTGACTTTGACGGTGAGGTGCTAAGCGAGAAAGACATGGCGCGCAAATGGAACGTTTTGTTCACACCTACCATTATGTTCATGGCAGAAGCGGTGCCCGACAACGCGATTGCGCCTCAGGCTGCGGTTGCGGTTATGCCGGGGGCATTTGGGTTGGGCACATCGACAGATATGTTCACCTGGGTCGCTGAAAAACGCTATGCCATGGAAACTGGCGAAGATTTTCAGCGTTATCATGCCCGTCGCATTCAGGAGCGCAGCAACGGATCGACAGATTAGGCGTTCACGAAAACGTTAAAATTCACATTATCGAATTTGTTGTTGCGTTCTGAGCATTCGGTGGCATACGATAGCTACAGCAAAACCACATCTTTCTTTTGTGGTGGCTAAGGGAGGGATTATGAAAATACTGATCGCAACCGCGGTTGTTGCAGCATTTTTTGCCGGGACAGCGACGGCGCAGGACACAGTCGTGCCAACTGCGGTGATGTTTGACGAAGGTGCCGTCGGCGTATCGCTGACCGGTGTGGTCGGGGACGCTGCCAATGGACGCAAAGTGTTTGCCAACCGTAAACAGGGAAATTGTCTGGCTTGCCACGCAAATGCAGATCTGTCGGAACAGTCGTTTCACGGAGAGGTTGGCCCACCGCTGGATGGCGCTGCTGACCGTTGGAGCGAAGACGAGCTGCGCGGCATTGTGACCAACTCAAAGCTGATGTTTGAGGGCACGATTATGCCCGCGTTCTATATCGATGCTGGCTATACGCGCCCGCTTGAGAAATTTGACGGCAAGTCCATTCTGTCGGCCCAGCAGGTCGAAGATGTGGTTGCCTATCTGATGACACTGAAAGAGAACTAAGCGCCGATTTATCGTGTGGCTTACGCTCTTACTTTAAGGAGACATGACAATGGAATTCTCAAGACGCGACACTTTCGCACTTGGGCTAGGGGCGGCGGCTTTGGCCTTCCTGCCAATGCGCGCCTACGCCAGCGCAACGGATGATCTGATTGCTGAATTCACCGGTGGTGCCGATATGGCCGAAACTGGTATCACGCTGACAGCGCCCGAAATCGCCGAGAACGGAAATACTGTGCCGATTTCGGTGGCTGCACCAGGCGCGGTATCGATCCTGATCCTGGCATCCGGCAATCCGACGCCCCCAGTTGCGACATTCAACTTTGGTCCACTGGCGGCAGCCCAAGAGGCGTCAACGCGTATTCGTCTGGCCGGCACGCAGGATGTGATTGCTGTAGCCAAGATGGCTGATGGCACATTCGCCCGCGCCACCTCGATCGTGAAAGTTACCATCGGGGGCTGTGGCGGCTGATCGCTGCTGCATCCATTCCCGAATAAGGAGTATAGAAAATGGCATCTGGTGTAAAACCCCGCGTCAAAGTCCCCAAAACCGCCTCGGCTGGCGATGCGATCACTATCAAGACACTGATCAGCCACAAGATGGAAAGCGGTCAGCGCAAAGACAAAGAGGGTAACCCCATCCCTCGTTCGATTATCAATCGGTTCACCTGTGACTTTAACGGCCAGAACGTGCTGGACGTGACAATGGAACCGGCGATTTCGACCAATCCGTATTTTCAGTTTCAGGCCCTGGTGCCCGAAGCCGGTGATTTTGTGTTCACTTGGTATGACGATGACGGGGAAGTCTATGACGCAAAAAAATCGGTCAAAATGGCCTAGGTAAATAACAGTCAGGGAGGGCAAATAATAATGAATACCAAGCTTTTACAAACTGTTGCCGCGCTTAGCTTATTGGCGGGTGTTGCAGTCGCCGGAGAAGACGCGACGTTGATCATCAATGACGAAGAAACGATGGTTACCGAAGCGGCAGCACCGGCACACGCTGAAAATCTGGACCGGATCTATTCCGGTTGGGTTTTCCGCGCCGATGAAACTCAGGTCCTGCAGATGGATGATTTCGACAATCCGGCCTTTGTGTTCACCGATCAGGGTCAGGATTTGTATGACACTGTCGATGGCACTGCAGGCGAAAGCTGCGCAAACTGCCATGGTGACGTAGACAGTTTTGCCGGATTGACCGCGCAAATGCCAAGGGTCAACTCTGATGGTGAACTGGAGACGCTAACCGAGTTGGTCAATAACTGTCGGACCGAACGGATGGGCGCAGAGGCGTGGAAGTATTCTGCCAGCCAGATGACGGCAGTGACAGCACTGATCGGGCTGCAATCGCGTGGCATGCCGGTTGATGTTGCCATTGACGGAGCGGCAGCGCCTTATTGGGAACGCGGTAAAGAGCTGTATTACACCCGTGTTGGTCAGCTTGATATGTCCTGTTCTAATTGCCACGAAGACAACTACGACGTGATGATCCGTGCGGATCACTTGTCACAGGGGCAAACCAATGGCTTTCCAACGTATCGTCTGAAAAACGCCAAATTGAACAGCAGACATGGGCGGTTCAAAGGCTGCATGAAGAACATTCGTGCGACGCCATTCAAAGAAGGTGGTGACGAATTCAAAGCGCTTGAGCTTTATGTTGCTAGCCG
Source organism: Paracoccaceae bacterium (assembly GCA_003354145.1). Taxonomy (GTDB): domain Bacteria; phylum Pseudomonadota; class Alphaproteobacteria; order Rhodobacterales; family Rhodobacteraceae; genus NORP181. The sequence goes on along the minus strand of PIVL01000343.1, from coordinate 1,838 downwards.
CGGCAATGGCCTAAGCGTTGAAACACCTTCGGTGCGTAACTAAATAAGATGCCCCGCGACGGTTTTCTGTCGCGGGGTTTTTTCGAGTTTAATACATTCACACATGCAGATATTATATGTGTTCTTAACAGAAAGACCTGACCGATGATCTCACGCCGCGATTTTTTACAAATGTCAATGGCGGCTTCGGCCTTGGTGGGGGCTTCTGGCTTTGGCAACTGGTCGCGATTGGCAGCACAGCAGGTGTTGTCGCAGGATCAGCTGCTGGAATTTGACACTTACGGCAATGTCAGCCTGATCCATATCACCGATATTCACGGCCAGTTGAACCCAATCTATTTCCGCGAACCGTCAGTCAATCTGGGCGTTGGTGGTCAACGGGGGCAGATGCCTCATGTTACCGGTGCTGATTTTCGCAAAGCTTACGGCATCGACGATGGTAGCCCGTCGGCCTATGCGCTGACCTACAATGATTTCACTGCTTTGGCTCAGGGTTACGGTAAGGTCGGCGGCCTTGACCGCGTGGCTACGGTGATCAATGCCATTCGCGCCGATCGTCCGGATGCGTTGTTGCTGGACGGCGGTGACACCTGGCATGGCAGCTATACCTGCCATCACACTCAGGGCCAGGACATGGTCAACGTGATGAACGCGCTAAAGCCGGATGCGATGACATTTCACTGGGAATTCACGCTGGGCACGGATCGCATTACCGAGATCGTCGAAGGTCTGCCCTTTGCGGCGTTGGGTCAGAACATTTTTGATGCCGAATGGGATGAGCCTTCCGAGTTGTTCAAGCCCTATAAGTTCTTTGAGCGCGGCGGTGTAAAGATTGCCGTTATCGGGCAGGCGTTCCCTTACATGCCAATTGCCAATCCCGGCTGGATGTTCCCCGAGTTTTCGTTCGGCATTCGCGATGCACATATGCAGGACATGGTCGACGAGGTCCGCGGCATGGGCGCTGAACTGGTGGTGTGCCTTAGCCACAATGGCTTTGACGTGGATAAAAAGATGGCCGACCGGGTCAGCGGCATCGATGTGATCCTGTCAGGCCACACCCATGATGCTTTGCCTGAACCCGTGTTGGTGGGGCAGACGATCATCGTTGCGTCCGGCTCTAACGGTAAATTCGTCAGCCGCGTTGATCTGGATGTGCGAGACGGCAAAATGATGGGCTTTAAGCACAAACTGATCCCGGTCTTTGCCGATGTGATAACACCCGATGCAGGCGTAACCCAGTTGATTAACGAACAACGCGCGCCGTTTCAGGATCAGTTGACCGAGGTGATTGGCAAAACCGACAGCCTTCTGTACCGACGCGGCAATTTCAACGGTACTTGGGACGACCTGATCTGTGATGCGCTGATGTCGGAACGTGAGGCAGACATAGCCCTGTCGCCCGGAGTGCGCTGGGGGCCGTCCATCCTGCCGGGGCAGGACATCACTCGCGAAGATATTTTTAACGTGACCTCAATGAGTTATGGTAAGGCCTATCGCACTGAAATGACGGGTGAATTCATCCATGTGGTTTTGGAAGATGTCGGCGACAACCTGTTCAATCCTGACCCTTATTACCAACAGGGTGGCGACATGGTCCGCGTTGGTGGCCTTGGTTACAAGATCGACATCACCAAACCTCAGGGGCAGCGAATCACCGATATGACTTTGTTGAAAACCGGCGAAGCGATTGATCCGGCCAAAAGCTATGTGGTTGCGGGTTGGGCATCGGTCAACGAAGCGACTGAGGGGCCGCAGATATGGGATGTGGTTGAAAATCATATTCGCGCGCAGGGCACAGTATCTGTTGCACCAAACAATTCGGTTCAAGTTGTCGGTGC